>NZ_BAAGWN010000003.1:0-150000 GCF_054780335.1 Curvibacter fontanus | reverse complement strand
TCCTGCTGCTGGACGAGCCCACCAACCACCTGGACCTGGACTCGATCCTGTGGCTGGAGAACCTGCTGTTGGAGTTCAAGGGCAGCATCGTCACGATCACGCACGATCGCAGCTTCCTCGACCGCGTGGCCACGCGCATCGTGGAGCTCGATCGCGGGCACCTGAGCTCCTATCCCGGCAACTTTGCCGCCTACCTTGTGCAGAAGGAGGAACAGCTCGCGCAGGAGGCGGTTGTCAACGCCAAGGCCGACAAGCTGCTGGCGCAGGAAGAGGTCTGGGTGCGCAAGGGCGTCGAAGCCCGACGCACGCGCAGCCAGAGCCGCATCACCCGCCTGCAGCAACTGCGTGCGCAACGCACGGCGCGTCGTGAAACCCTGGGCAGCGTCAAGATGGACATTGCCGCCGGGGCACGCAGCGGCAAGCTCGTGGCCGAGCTGACGGAGGTCAGCAAAACCTTTGGCAACCGAACCGTGGTCCGTGATTTCAGCGCCACCATCCTGCGCGGTGACAAGATCGGCCTCATCGGCGCGAACGGCGCCGGCAAGACCACCCTGCTGAAACTGATCCTGGGCGAGTTGCAAGCCGACAGCGGGCAGGTGCGCCAGGGCGCCAACCTGCAGGTGGCCTATTTCGACCAGATGCGCAATGCGCTCAATCTGGACGCCACCCTGGAAGATTTCATCAGCCCCGGCAGCGAGTGGATCGAGATAGGGAACAAGCGTCAGCACGTCAAAAGCTACCTGGGCGATTTCCTGTTCTCCCCGGCGCGCGCCAATTCACCCGTGCGCTCCCTCTCCGGCGGGGAACGCAACCGCCTGCTGCTGGCGCGCCTGTTTGCACGGCCGGCCAATGTGCTGGTGCTGGACGAGCCGACCAATGACCTGGACATCGATACACTGGACCTGTTGGAAGAACTGCTGCAGGACTATCCCGGCACGGTTTTCCTCGTCAGCCACGACCGCACTTTCCTCAACAATGTGGTCACCAGCATCATCGCGCATGAGGGTGATGGACGCTGGCGCGAATACGAGGGCGGCATCGAGGACTGGCTGACACAGGCCAAACGCGGCCAGGCCATCCTGGCAGCCGCCGCACCGGCTACCGCCAGCAAGGAGGCCCCGGCAGCACCGCTCAATCCAACGACGCGAGCGCCTGGCGGTGCCAAGCTCAGCTACAAGGAACAAAAAGAGCTGGAAACCTTGCCCGAGCTGATCGACGCCCTGGAACGGGAGCAAGGACAACTGCGCCAGGAACTGGCGGACGGCACCCTGTACACGAGAAACCCGGAGCAAGCTGCCACCCTGTACCAGCGCGACGGGACGATCGAAGAAGAACTGATGGCCGCCCTGGCACGCTGGGAAACCTTGTCAGCGCGCGCCTAAGCAGCGCCAACAAGAATCAAACGCGGTAACGGTCACTGCCGCTGCTGCTCAGACGCGCCAGCAGGGCGGGGGCGATGGCGGTCAGAGGCAGGACCTCGTCGGCCGCACCGTGCACAATGGCCTCGCGCGGCATGCCAAACACGACACAGCTGGCCTCGTCCTGCACGTAGTTGTAGCTGCCGGCGTCCTTCATCTCGCGCATGGCCTTGGCGCCATCGTTGCCCATGCCCGTGAGCATGATGCCGAAGGCGTTCGGCCCCACCACCTGGGCGCAGGAATGAAAGAGCACCTCGACCGAAGGCTTGTGCCGGTTGACCGGCTCGCCATCTTCAACCACGGCCACGTAGTTGGCGCCGCTGCGATCGATGCGAAACTGCTTGCCGCCCGGGGCGATGTAGGCGTGGCCGGGCAGAATACGCTCGCCATGGGCCGCCTCTTTCACCGTGATCTGGCACAGGCCATTGAGCCGCGCCGCAAAGCTGGTGGTGAAACCCGGCGGCATATGCTGGGTGATCACGATGCCAGGCGAGTCCGCCGGCATGCGGATCAGAACCTCCTTGACCGCCTCGGTCCCGCCGGTCGAAGAACCGATGCAGATCAGCTTCTCCGTGGACAGGCGTCCCAGCAGCTTGGGAAGTGTCGCTGCCGGTGCGCCGGCCGCACCCGCCGCGGCCGGCGCACCGGCAGGAGCTGTCGGTGCACGGCGGATGTGAGCGGAAGCCGCAATGCGAATCTTCTCGACGATCTGGTCAGACAAGTCCTTGATGCCATCGGCCAGACCGATGCGGGGCTTGGCGACGAAGTCGACCGCGCCGAGCTCCAGGGCCCGCATGGTGACCTCGGCGCCACGCTCGGTCAGCGTGGAGATCATAAGCACAGGCATGGGGCGCAGGCGCATCAGGCGCCCCAGGAAATCAATGCCGTCCATGCGCGGCATTTCAACATCGAGCGTGATCACGTCCGGATTGAGTTCGCGGATCATCTCGCGCGCAATCAGCGGATCGTTGGCCGCACCCACGCACGCCATATCGCGCTGCCGGTTGATGATCTCGGCCAGCAGGCTGCGCACCAAGGCCGAATCATCGACCACCAAGACACGAATCTTGCCCACGCTCGCCCCTTAGAACAGGTCCACAGAACCACCCGCCGTGGACTTGGCCACAGTGGCCGCATTGCCCTTGCGCTCCTCCACCGCCAGGGCTTCGGGATGTGCATGGGCCAGCCGCTTGACCAGCGCCTTGCCGGTGACCGGGAAAAAACATACTTTGCGCGGATGGATGTCCAGCACATCCTGCGACACCACCGGGATGCGCTCCGTGGCCAAGTAATCCAGCACAAACTTGGTGTTGCGCTCCCCCACATTCATGGTGGTGAAGCCGGCCATGACGGCCCCACCCCCGAACACCTTGGCCTGCATGGTTTCGCGACGGGCGCCCATCTTGATCATCTCGTTCAGCAAGAGCTCCATGGCATAGGAGCCGTAGCGGCCCGAACCATCCTCGCCCTCGGGCAACATGAAATGGTTCATGCCACCCACACGCGCCTTGCCGTCCCAGACGCAAGCGGCAATGCAGGAGCCCAGCACCGTCATGATGAGAACATCCTCGGTGGACACGAAATATTCGCCGGGCAGGACCTTGACCGCGTCGTACTGGAAGTGATGGTCCGCGTAAAAGAAAGAGGCCTCCCCGGGCTTGCGGGCCTGGGCCCGGAGCTCATCGACCCGGGACACGCGTCCTCCTGCCAGCGCCTTGGCGCCAGAAGTCACAGGACGCAGCGGCGCAGTCCGCAAGGCAAGCTCAGACGGGTTCATGCCGCTCCCGCCAGAGACACTGACGAGCAGTCCGGGAACCAGAGGCGTACCTGGATCTGTCAACGGCGCTCATATACCGTCTTTCCACGCAGGACGAAGAGGTCACGCGACTCGTTGAAGTTTTCGGAATGGCCCACGAAGAGCAGTCCACCCGGCTTCATCACCCGATGGATGCGCTCCAGCACGCTGCGCTGGGTCGGCGCATCGAAATAGATCATGACGTTGCGGCAAAACACGACGTCGAAAGGTTCGCGAAAAGGCCAATCGTCGCGGATCAGGTTGACACTCAGAAACTCCACCAGACGCTGCAACTCGGGCTTGACGCGCAGAAAACCTTCATTGCTCCCCTTGCCGCGCAGGAAAAAACGTTGCAGCTTGGCCATGTCGACCCCCTTGATGGAGTCCTGCCGGTAGACCCCTCGCGCAGCGGTCGCCAGCACCTTGGAGTCGATATCGCTGGCCCACAACTTGAAACTGGTCTGGGGACCCAGCGAATCCAGCGCGGTCATGATGAGGGAGTAGGGTTCCTCGCCGGTCGAGGCGGCATTGCACCAGACCCGCCAGGCCGTGGTGGGCGGACGGGATTTCAGGTGCTCGGCCAGAATTTCAAAATGATGCTGCTCGCGGAAAAAGGACGTCAGGTTGGTCGTCAGCGCATTGACGAACTCCTGCCACTCCGGTCCGTCGTGGGATTCGAGCCAGCTCAGATAGTCACGAAAACTCTGGTGACCGGTGTCACGCAATCGACGCGACAGACGGCTGTACACCATGGCGTGCTTGCCGTCATGCAGGCTGATGCCGGCGCGCTGGTAGATCAGGGACTGGACGCGGGCGAAATCAGACTGGGTCCAGCTGAACTCCCTGGCCTGCACATCACCCCCGGCGATTTCTGCCGCTCCCTCCCTGTCTGCGCCCGCTCCTGAAGTCCTGGCGGCTTTGTCCGATGTCAGCATGGCGGGGACGGTTTGGGCTCAGGTAGTTGGGGGCTGCGACAGAAAAGCGTCAGGCCTCGACGGACACCAGGCCCATGTCAACGCTGGACATCAACTTCTCGATGTCCAGCAGGATCAGCATGCGGTCACCCACCGAACCCAGACCGACCACGGCCGCGCTGTCAATCGAGCTGTCGATTTCCGGCGCGGCCTTGAGGTTTTCGGGCGCCAGCTCCATCACGTCGCTGACCGAATCCACCACGATACCGACGATGCGGTTGTGCAGGTTCAGGATGATGACCACCGTGAAATTGTTGTACTCGGCCTGGGCGCAGTTGAACTTCAGGCGCATGTCGATAATGGGCACGATGGTGCCGCGCAGATTGACCACGCCCTTGATGAATCCGGGCGCATTGGCGATGCGCGTGGGCTTTTCATAACCTCGGATTTCCTGCACCTTCAGGATGTCGATACCGTACTCCTCCTGATCCAGCCTGAACGTCAGGTATTCACGCGGCCTGGCCACGACTTTTCCGTCTTCTTCCGACCGATTCATAAACGACTACTCCTTGCGATGACTCAATGACGCGAACGCCGCACCAGGGCGCTGGTATCCAGGATCAGGGCAACCTTGCCATCCCCGAGAATGGTGGCGCCCGACACATTCGGAACCTTGCGATAGTTGCTCTCGAGATTCTTCACCACGACCTGCTGCTGGCCCAGCAACTCGTCGACCAGCAGGGCCACGCGGCTGCCCTCGGCCTCCACGACCACCATGATGTCGCTGGACTTGCCGCCGTCGTAGCGCGGCACCTGAAACACTTTCTCCAGCTCGATCACGGGCATGTACTCGTCGCGCACCTTGACCAGGCGCGAGCCCTGGGCCACCGTGTTGACGGCGTCGTCCTTGACCTGGAAGGATTCGACCACCGAAGACAACGGAAGGATGTAGACCTCGTCGCCCACGCCGACCGACATGCCGTCCATGATGGCCAGCGTCAGCGGCAGGCGGACCGAGACCCGCATGCCATAACCTTCGGACGAATCGATCTCGACCGTGCCGTTGAGCGCCGCGATGTTCTTCTTGACCACATCCATGCCGACACCGCGGCCGGAGACATCGGTCACGACTTCGGCCGTCGAGAAGCCCGGCGCGAAGATCAGCTGCCAGACATCACCATCTGCCATCTGGTCGGAAACGTCCAGGCCGCGCTCGCGCGCCTTCGTCAGGATCTTCTCGCGCGACAGACCACGGCCATCGTCGCGCACCTCGATCACGATGGAGCCCCCCTGGTGGGCGGCCGACAGGGTGATGGTGCCGGTCTCGGGCTTGCCTGCCGCAGCACGATCGACCGGCAGCTCGATGCCGTGGTCACAGCTGTTGCGCACCAGGTGCGTCAGCGGGTCGGTGATCTTCTCGACCAGCCCCTTGTCGAGTTCGGTCGCCTCACCCTGGGTCACGAACTCGACCTTCTTGCCCAGCCTGATGGCGAGATCGCGCAGCATGCGCGGGAAACGGCTGAACACGATGGACATCGGGATCATCCGGATCGACATCACGGATTCCTGCAGGTCGCGCGTGTTGCGGTCCAGATCGGCCAGCCCGGCCAGCAACTGCTGGTTGGCGGCCGGATCCAGAGCACGGCTGTTCTGGGCCAGCATGGCCTGGGTGATGACCAGCTCGCCCACCAGATTGATCAGCTGATCGACCTTGTTGATGGCCACGCGAATGGTGGCTGCTTCCGGCTGGGCCGTGACCTGGCTGGCGGCCGGCTTGGCCACAGCCTTGCCGGCCGCCGGCTTGGCTTCACCCCCCTCGACCGGCTCCGACACCGTTGCATGCCCCGCAGGCACACCCGGCGAGCCTTCGAAAAAGCCGAAACCGGGCGCCGGAGCCACCGGGGCGCCCGCAGGCGGATCGTCCCGGTCCGTCCAGGACGGCGCTGCTGCGGTCAGCTCCTGCATGCTCACCTGCTCGCGCGACACGTGAAAGGCGAACAGATCCAGCAGGTCTTCATTGCTGGAGGACGTCGAGGCGTGAAACACCCTCGTGTCAGCGCGGTCGCTGGCCACCTCGGCCACCGAACCCAGGCCGACGATGTCTCGGAACAAGTCTTTGATCCCATCGACCTGATCGAGGCGGTCCAGCGGGCCCATGCGTATCTCGAGCTGGCGCGAACCCACGGCAACCGACGCAGGCGCGGAGACCACAGCCACCGGGGCCGCCGCCGCCGGAGCCCGAACGGGGGCAGCAACAGCGGTGGCCGGCGTGCCACCGGCCGCCAGTTCGCTGATGCGGCGCACCAGGTCTGCGTTAGAGGGCGGCGCGCTGGTATCGCTGGTCTGATGACGCACGAGCAGCACCCGCGAGGCATCAGCGGATTCGAGCAGGACATCCACCATCATGGGGTTGGGCTGCAGTTCGTGACGACGCAGCTTGTCCAGCAGGGACTCCATCTGGTGCGTCAGCTCAGCTACGTCCGCGAAACCAAAGGTGGCCGCGCCGCCCTTGACGGAATGCGCGCAACGAAAGATGCCGTTGAGCTCCTCGTCGTCCGCGGTTTCCAGGTTCAGATTGAGCAGCATCTGCTCCATGAGGTCCAGGTTCTCACCCGCTTCCTCGAAAAAAATCTGATAGAACTGACTCAGATCCAGCGAATCGCCGGCACTGCCACTGTCCTGATGTCCCTCGGTCATGCCTGTCTCCTGTCGTGATATCGCCTGCGCACCGGCGGACCGTATTACTTGATGACTTTCCTGATGACCTCGAGCAGTCGCGCGGGATCGAAGGGCTTGACCAACCAGCCGGTGGCGCCGGCGGCACGGCCAGCCTGCTTCATCAGGTCGCTCGACTCGGTGGTGAGCATCAGAATCGGTGTGGTCTTGAAATTGGGATGCTCGCGCAGCTTGCGCGTCAGCCCCAGGCCATCCAGGCGGGGCATGTTCTGATCGGTCAGCACCAGGTCAAAGGTCTGGGTCTGCGCCTTTTCATAGGCATCCTGCCCATCGACGGCCTCCACCACCTGGTAGCCAGCACCCGCCAGGGTGAATGAGACCATCTTTCGCATCGAGGGCGAATCGTCAACAGCGAGTATCAGTGGCATGTCTGGGCTCCGGAGAAATTGGGGCTGGGATTGTGCATGGTCAAAACAGTTCGATCGAGCCGGCATCCATTTCGTCCTGCGTCACCGGGTTGGGACGCTCAGGCACCTCCTCGACAAAGGGCACGGCCTCGCCGTCTTCGCGCCCCATGGATTCGGAAGCCAGGCGATAGGCACAACCTTGCAGCACCTTGGAAGTATGGACGATGAGTTGCGAGGCCATGTCTTGGAACTGCAGCTCGGTCACGGCCGAACGCAGGAGGTTGCGCACTTCATCCAGCGCAGCCAGGTCACTGGTGCCCGGCTTGTCCAGGCCGCCGATGGCCTTGGTGAAGCGCTGCATCAGGTTGTCCATGGTGTGTGCCAGCAACCCGTCCAGCCGGGCCAGGTCATGCACTACCACCAGCAAGGAGTCTTGCACCTCGGCCACCAGCATCACCGGCAGTTGCACGGCGGGCTGCTCCGCAGGCAGGGTGTTGGGGGCTTGCATGGTATCTCCAGTCTGACGTCAGGATGCTGGCTGGTTCACCGCTTCATCTGGTCCGGCATTAGAATTTTGCACGATATAGAGTAGCAGGATTCCGCGGAAATGGGAGGGAATTCGTCAATATTTCGGGACGTTCAGGCCCGCCGCTGCGAGGTCCAGCGACCCGCTGCCGGCGATTTCCACCATACTGTCAACCGCATGCAGTCAGAAGCCCCCTCCTCCGCCCCTCTCCATCTCCTGCACCTCGAAGATTCGGAACTGGATCACGAGACCGTGCGACAGACTCTGCGTCGCGCCGGCATGGCCTGCACGCTAGAGCGGGTCGAAAATCTGGACGACTTCGTGTGCAAGCTGCAAGACAGCCGCTTTGATGCCGTGCTGGCCGACTACCGCCTGCCCGGCTTCACCGCCCTGGACGCGTGGCAGGCCCTGCTGACGGTCCCGCACCCCCCGCCCTTCATCCTGCTCTCGGGCGCCATCGGCGAAACCGCCGCGGTGGACGCCATCAAGCTGGGCATGAGCGACTACCTGCTCAAGGACGACCTGGGCAAGCTTGCACATGTGATCCAGCGCGCCATCGAAGTGCAGCAGGCCAAACGCGAACGCGAACGCGCCGTCGAGGAGTTGGCCGCCTCGGAGCAGCGCCTGGCACGTTTTGCCGAGCATCTGCAGATGTCGATCGAGCAGGAGCGCGCTGCCATTGCGCGCGAGATCCACGACGACATCGGCGGCTCGCTGGCCGCCATCCAGTTCGATCTCTCCTGGATCATCCGCCACCACGCCGATGCCGACACGCAGGCCCATGTGGAAGCCGCCACCGGCATGCTGCAGCACGCCGTCGGCGCCAGCCAGCGCATCATGATGAACCTGCGCCCCGCCATCCTGGACCAGGGTCTGGAAGCGGCCGTTGATTGGCTGGCCGGCGAATTCGAGCGGCGCACCGGCATCCGCACCCTGGTGCGCGCTGCGGTGCGCCAGCCTGCGCTTTCCAAGGCCATCCAGCTGACTGCCTACCGGACAGCCCAGGAAGCACTGACCAACATCTCCAAACACGCCCGCTGCAGCGAGGTCCGGCTCGAACTGTCCGATGCCGAAGGTGTGCTGACCCTGGAGATCACCGACAATGGACAGGGTATCCAGCCGCCGGAGCGCAACAAAGCCAAGACCTTCGGACTCAAGGGCCTGCAAGAGCGGGCGCGCACTGTGGGCGGCTGGCTGGACGTGAGCAGCCGCGAAGGCGCCGGCACATCCATTACGCTGTCAGTTCCCCTGACAAACGAGGCAAAAGGCCAGGTTCAATGATTCGAGTGATACTTTGTGACGACCATGCGGTCGTACGGCGCGGCATCCGCGACACCCTGTCCGAAGCGGTTGACATCAAGGTCGTCGGTGAAGCCGGCAGTTATTCGGAAGTACGCGAACTGCTGCGCGCCACCCCCTGCGACGTGCTGGTGCTGGACCTGAACCTGCCGGGCCGCGGCGGCCTGGAGGTGCTGGCTTCGCTGCGCGAAGCGGACTCCCCCACCAGGGTGCTGGTGGTGTCCATGTTCCCCGAAGACCAGTACGCCATCCGCTGCCTGCGTGCGGGCGCCCAGGGTTATCTGAACAAGGCCGGCAACCCGGCCGAACTGATCGCCGCGGTGCGCACCATCGCCCAGGGTCGCAAGTACGTCACCCCCGGCGTGGCCCAGATGCTGGTCGACAACCTCTC
Source organism: Curvibacter fontanus (assembly GCF_054780335.1). Taxonomy (NCBI): domain Bacteria; kingdom Pseudomonadati; phylum Pseudomonadota; class Betaproteobacteria; order Burkholderiales; family Comamonadaceae; genus Curvibacter; species Curvibacter fontanus. Next base: position 140,574 of record NZ_BAAGWN010000003.1, on the reverse strand, counting down.
CGCGCCGACCAGCGAGGCGCTGCACGATGCGCTGTCGGAGCGCGAACTCCAGACCCTGCTCAAGATCGCCTCCGGCAAGCGCCTGTCCGACATCGCCGAGGAGCTGATGCTCAGCCCCAAGACGGTCAGCGTCTACCGCTCGCGCGTGCTGGAAAAACTCAAGCTCTCGAACAACGCCGAGCTGACGGTGTACGCCATCCGCAACGGCCTGGTCTGAACTCGCGAACAAATCTACTGCGCGGCACGGTCAGCGCCCGGTGAAGATCTCGATGGCCCGCTCCAGCAGGCTCTGGAAAGGCTGGTCCAGCATCGGCAGGGTGGCCGTCATGCCCACCAGCCCCACGCTCAGGGTGATGGGGAAGCCAACCGCATAGATGTTCATCTGCGGCGCCACGCGCGAGATGATGCCCAGCGCCAGGTTGGTGAACAACAGCAGGGCCAGCATGGGCAGAGCGATCCAGAGGGCGCTGGCAAACAGCTCGCCGCCCAGGGTGTAGAGCTGCATCAGGCGCAGCGCCTCCAGGAAGTTCTGTGTCACGGGGAACACCTCGAAGCTGCGGGTCACCGCCATCAGCACCATGAGGTGGCCGTTGAGCACCACAAAAAGCAACGAGGCCATGTAAGCGAAGAAACGCGCCACAGCGCTGGCCTGGCTGTTGAGCGAAGGGTCGAAAAAAGCGGCGAAGTTCAGGCCCATCTGGAACCCCACCACCTCACCGGCCAGTTCGAAGGCGGCAAACACCAGGCGCACGACAAAACCGATGGCCAGGCCGATGCCGACCTGCTGGATCACCACGCCCAGCGCCACCGGGCTGTTGAGGTCGATCACCGGCATAGGCGGCAAAGTCGCCTGGGCCGCCAGGGTGACCAGCAGGGCCAGGCCGATACGGGCACGCACCGGGAAGGCTCGCGTAGAAAAGATGGGGGCCGATGTGAAGACCGCCAGCACACGCAGGAAAGGCCACAGCAAGGGCGTGATCCACGCCATGATCTGGGCTTCGCTGAAGGTGATCATGGCACCACGCCCGGGGTCTTGCTCAGAGCACGATGCCGGGGATCGCTTCGATGGTGCGCCGGATGTACTCGACCAGGATGTTGAGCATCCAGGGCCCCGCCCAGGCGAACACGGCCATGGCCGCCACCAGTTTGGGCACGAAGGCCAGCGTGGCCTCGTGGATCTGCGTGATGGCCTGGAACAGGCTGACGAGCAGCCCCACCAGCAGCACCACACCCAGCAGCGGCGCCGACACCATCAGCATGGTGATGAGCGCTTCCTGCCCGATGGTCAAGACCATTTGTGCATTCATGGACGGCTCCTAGTCTAGGGGACGAAACTCGCCGCCAGCGAGCCGATCAACAGGTTCCAGCCGTCCGCCAGCACGAAAAGCATGAGCTTGAAGGGCAGGGCCACCAGCACGGGCGACAGCATCATCATGCCCAGCGACATGAGCACACTGGCCACCACGAGGTCGATCACCAGGAAGGGGATGAAGATCAGGAAACCGATCTGGAAGGCGGTCTTGAGCTCACTGGTGACAAAGGCCGGGATCAGCACGCGCATGGGCGCGGCCTCGATCCTGGTCGAGGGGTCGAGCTTGCCCAGCTTCACGAACAGCGCGAAGTCGGACTGGCGCGTCTGCTTGGCCATGAACTGGCGGATCGGCGCCTCCCCCCGCGCCAGCGCCTGATCGAAGTTGATGACGCTCTGCACATAAGGCTGATAGGCATCGGCGTAGATGCGATCAAAGGTCGGGCCCATGACAAAAAAGGTCAGAAACAGCGACAGGCCGACGATCACCTGGTTCGGCGGCGAGGACTGCGTGCCCAGGGCCTGGCGCAGCAGGGACAGCACGATGACGATGCGGGTGAAGCCCGTCATCATCAGCAGGATGGCCGGCAAAAAGGACAGGGCCGTGAAGAACAGCAGGGTCTGGATAGGCACCGAGTAACTCGTGCCCGATGCATCGCTGCCCACGATCAGGGGCAGCTGGGTGCTGTTGACCTGCGCCGCCGCCAGGGGCGCGTTCTCCTGGGCCAGCACCGGTAGCGCCAGCAGCAGCAGTGCGGCCGCCAGGCCGGCGACCGTACGCAGGGAGCCGGTCCGGCGCATCAGGCCGAGCCCCCGGCATCGGCCACCGGCTTGCCGGCGGTGGAGGCGAAAACGGTGGAACGCGTCGCTGCCGACCCCACCGGCAGACTGTGCAGGCAGTTGACGTTCTGCGGCGTCACGCCCAGCACCAGCCAGACGCGCGCGCCCTCAGGGCCGACCTCGACCGTGACCACCCTTTGCTGGGGGCCGACGGCCAGGGTCGAGACGATGCGGGAGGCGGCGGCGGGCGCCGCGCCGCCGGGGGCGCGTTGCTGGTACCAGCGGATGGCCAGGGGCAGCAGGGCCAGGATGACGAGGAAGAGAACGACCGAGACGATGGTTTGCGTCATGCTCGCAGTTTAAGTCAAGCCTGCCGGATGACCGTGGGAAAAACGGTCCGAACCCGTGACAGTTGCGGATCGGGCCTGTTCACCCGGATTTCTCAAGTGCGAACGGGGTGCGGCCCAAAAATCCATGCGGGGTGTTGCGCGGACTTGCCGGAGATGACTCCGGCGGCGTCCACGCGCCTACCGCATGACTTTTTTGATTCGCAACGCATCTTGAGAAATCCGGGTGAACAGGCCCCAGCCTCAGCCCCGGCTGATGCGGCGCAGGCGTTCGGAAGGCGTGACCACGTCGGTCAGGCGGATACCGAACTTGTCGTTGACGACCACCACCTCGCCCTGGGCGATCAGGTAGCCATTGACCAGCACGTCCATGGGTTCGCCGGCCATGGCATCGAGCTCGACCACCGAACCCTGGCCCAGTTGCAGGATATGCTTGATCGGCACCTTGGTCCGCCCGAGTTCGACCGAAAGCTGGACCGGGATGTCCAGCACCATGTTGATGTCGGTGGCCGGTGCATCACCGGCGGAAAACGGGCGCGCCGCGCCGCTCAGGACACCACCGGGCTCGACCTCGGGTCCCTTGTCGGTGCTCTTCTGCTCCTGCAGGGCCTCGGCCCAGTCGGCCATGCCGTCGTCTTCGGGTTTCTGATCCGGTTTGTCATCAACCGCCATAGCGTTCCCCTAACCAGTTGCTGTCATTGCCGCGCAGGCATTTGTCGACGCGGATGGCGTACCTGGCGTTGTGCGTGCCGTACTGGCACTCGAACACCGGCACGCCGTCGACCGAGGCCTCGATCCTGGGCTGGCGTTCGAGCTCGATGAAGTCGCCCGGTTTCATGGCCAGCAGATCCTCCACTGTCGCGTCGGCCCGGGCCAGCTCGGCCACCAGGGTCACCTCGGCGGCTTGGATTTCGCGCGTCAGCACAGTGACCCAGCGGCGGTCGACTTCGATCGAGTCGCCTTGGGTGGATGAATACAGCACGTCGCGGATGGGCTCCATCGTCGCGTACGGCATGCAGAAATGGATGGAGCCGGTGATCTCGGCGATCTCCAGCTGGAAGGAGGTTGAAATCACGATCTCGCTGGGCGTGGCGATGTTGGCAAACTGCGGCTGCATCTCGCTGCGCTGGTAGTCCAGCTCGATCGGGTAGATCCCGCGCCAGGCCTTCTTGTATTCCTCGGAGATCACGTCGACCAGGCGGTTGATCACGCGCTGCTCGGTGGCCGAGAAGTCCCGGCCTTCGATGCGGGTCTGGAACTTGCCGATGCCGCCGTAGAGCGTGTCGATCACGCCGAACACCAGGGCCGGCTCGCAGACGATCAGGCCGCTGCCGCGCAGCGGGCGGATGGCCACGATGTTGAAATTGGTCGGCACCGCCAGCTCGCGCAGGAAAGCGCTGTAGCGCTGCACCTGCACCGGGCCGACCGAGATCTCGGGGCTGCGACGGATGAAGTTGAACAGGCCGATGCGCAGATTGCGGGCGAAACGCTCGTTGACGATTTCCATCGTCGGCATGCGCCCGCGGACGATCCGCTCCTGGCTGGACATGTTGTAGGCGCGGATCTCCCCGGCCTCGGCCACTTCCTCGACCGATTTCTGGCTCTCGCCGGTGACCCCTTCCAGCAGGGCATCGACCTCTTCCTGCGAAAGAAACGATTCACTCATGGTCCTGGCATCCTTGCGGGCTCATTGCACGATGAAGCTGGAGAACAGCACGCCCCGCACGGGGTTGCCGTTGCCGCCATCCTTGGCAGCCGCTTTCTTGTCTCTCTTGGCCGCCGAAGCGGCGGGCTTGAAATGCCGGGAGGCCGCAGCCAGGATGTCCTCGGCCAGCTTTTCCTTGCCTTCGCGGCTCAGCAGCTCATCCGCCGTGCGCTGCGACACCAGCAGCAGCACATCACTGCGGAGGGTGGGCAGATAGGCCTTGACCTTCTCGACCTCCAGGACGCCGGTCAGCTCCAGGGTGATGCCGATCTGCGCCACGCGCTCTCCGCCCGGATCGGCCAGGTTGACCACCATATTGTCCAGCGGCAGATAGGTCGGCGGGCCCGTGGATTCGACCACGACGGTGGCCACCTCTTCCTCGTCGTCCAGTGCGGCCGCGTGCTTCTTGCTGAGAAAGATCCAACCCCCGGCTCCGGCCAGGGCCAGCACCACCAGCACCACCGCCACGATCAGCAGCGTCTTCTTGCTTTTGGGCGGCGGTGCGGCTTCGGCGTCGGGGGATTTGGTGGCCACGGTCTAGTCCTCTACAACTTTGCTGGTTTCACAACGGCATGACACCGCGCACCGCACAGGCACGCGGACCCGCACGTTCGTCAAATTATTCTCGACATCCCTGCCTACGATACCCGGATTAAGGGTAAAAAACCATGCCAATCCGGACCGCTGGTCCCGATAGCAAGGTACGTTCACACAAAGAGATCGACGGAGCGGCCCGACAGCGGCGCCGCGCGATGGGATGCTGCCCGCGCCACCGCCGGTAATTCAGACAAGACTGCCCGACCCTGGCGATGGCCCGGCCGATCCTCGGAAGACTGGCCCTGGCCGCCCCCGGCGCCCGAACTGCCGATCGACATGCCCGAGAGCACCAGCCCTTCGCGCTCCAGCAGTTCGCGCAGATGCGGCATGGAATCCTGCAGCATCTGGCGTGTCTGCGCCTGGTCGGCGCGGAACTCAACACGCGCCTCCTGGCCCTGCAATTCGATGCTGACCTTGACCGGGCCTTCGCCCAGCCCCTCGACCTCCAGCTCCGCGTTCTGTGCTCCGCGGCCTATCCAGTAGCTGACCTGCTCGGCCACGCGCATCTCCGTCGTCAGGCCGCCATCGGGCGCCACGGCAAGCACGGCCACGCGAGAGTTATCAGGCTGGGCAACGCCGCTCCAGCTCCCCGCTTCGCCAACACCACCCACGCGCGGGCCGCTTTTCTCACCCCGGCGCTCAAAAGAACGCAGGCCGGACTCGCCAAGCCCCGCCGCCAGCATGGGGCTGCCCACCGGGGCCGGCTGCTCGCTGAGACGCCAACCCAGCCGGGCCACCACGTCTTCGCCGCGCTTTTCCTTGCCAGCTTGCGCCGCCAGCTCCGCCGTCTGGCTCCTGTGCTGCGCCATGCGCTGGGCCAATGCAGCCTGGCGCAACAGGGGCTGCACCCCGTCGGCCGGCACGGCCGTGGCGTTTGCTGCGTCGGCCGCAAGCGAGGGCAGGGAGGGCGCGTCGACTGCCGCCGGCTGCTCCCCCGTCTGGGGCGTGCGCAGTTCAGCGCGCCCCGCTGCCGGGGACGGCAAGGCCGCAGTGGCTTCACCGACAGAGGAAAGAAGCTTGAGGCCCGGGTCGGGCGCCTGCGGCGGCGCTTCCGCTGCAACGGCAGGCACTGCCGACGGCAGGACCGGGACCGCCAGGCCGGCATCCGCCGGGAGCACCGCCGGATCGACGGCCAGCACGGTCGCGCCGGCTGCCGCGTCGGACGCCGGCTCCTGAGGCGCCAGTTCTTCGGCACCCAGATTCATCAGCAGCGAGGCAAAGTCTCCCGGAGTCGCGGCCGGGGTCTTGCCAGCGCCCTGTCCGTGTGCCCCGGCCTGGGGCGCCTTGGCCACCGGCTTGGGGGCGCCTGCCGTCACACCGTGTTCTATGCTCATGATCGTTCTCCATTCAAGAGGCCGCCGGCACCGCCGGCGCCACGTGCGTATTTGAGGATGGCCAGTTCGTCCATCTGTTTCTGTTCGCGCCGCGCTTCCAGCTGCGCGCGCGCGCCGAGTTTTTTCTTCACCAGCTGCTGCAGGGCGGCCAGGCGTACTTCTTCCTTCACACAACGCTGGCGGGCGGTCTCGGCCTGGAGCTGCAGATCGACAATCACGCCCCCCTGCATGCCCGTGGCCTGATGCAGACGCTGCAGAAAATGCTGGTGGTGGTGCATCAACTCGGCGCTGATGGTGACCGCGGCGGCCGTGGCCCAGCGCGACTCGGTATCGGCGGCATAACTCTCCAGCTGGTCCAGCTGGCCCTGCGCCTGCTGCACGGCGCGGCGCGCCTGCATCAGGGCCTGGTCGGCCTGGTCACGCGCACGCGTGGCCACCTCGATGGCCAGGGCCAGGCTCTTCAGCGCCGACATGGCAGCCTCCCGTCCGGTTCTGCGCGGGTCTTCATGGGAAGGCCTCTTCGCGCTGGATGGTGGCCGCCATGGCCTTGAGGCTTTCCTCGAAGCCGGCGCCGGCGTACAGGTCCTGGCGCAGGAACTCGCTCATGGGCTCGTGCAGGCGGATGGCCTCGTCCAGGGCCGGGTCGGAGCCGTGCACATAAGCGCCGATCTGCACCAGATCGCGTCCGCGCTCGTAGCGCGAGGCGATGGCGCGGAACTGCCGCGCCAGCTCGAAATGCTCGCGCGAGACCACGTTGTGCATCACCCGCGAAGCCGACTGCGCGATGTCGATGGCCGGATAGTGACCCGCCTCGGCCAGCGCGCGCGTGAGCACGATGTGACCGTCCAGGATGGCGCGCGCGGCGTCGGCGATCGGGTCCTGCTGGTCGTCGCCCTCGGTCAGCACGGTGTAGAAGGCCGTGATCGACCCCACGCCGTTCAGGCCGTTGCCGCTGCGCTCCACCAGCTGCGGCAGCCGGGCGAAGCAGGAGGGCGGATAGCCCTTGGTGGCAGGGGGCTCACCCACGGCCAGCGCGATCTCGCGCTGCGCCATGGCGTAACGCGTGAGCGAATCCATGAGCAGCAGCACGTGCAGGCCCTGGTCGCGGAAGTATTCGGCCACGCCGGTGGCGTAGGAAGCGGCCTGCATGCGCAGCAGCGGCGGGGAATCGGCGGGCGCGGCCACCACAACGGAGCGCGCGCGCCCCTCCTCGCCCAGAATGTCCTCGATGAATTCCTTGACTTCGCGGCCGCGTTCACCGATCAGGCCGACCACGATCACGTCGGCCTGGGTGTAACGCGCCATCATGCCCAGCAACACGCTCTTGCCCACGCCGGCGCCGGCGAACAGGCCCAGGCGCTGGCCGCGGCCCACGCTGAGCAGGGCGTTGATGGAGCGAACCCCGGTGTCCAGCGCATCGCGTATGGGCGCGCGGTCCATGGCATTGATGGGGCTGCGGTCCAGCGGGCGCGAGACCACATTCACGACGGGGCCGCGACGGTCCAACGCTTCGCCATGGGCATCGACCACACGGCCCAGCAGGCCCGGCCCCAGGGGCAGGCGCAACTGGCCCTGGGCGTAACTCGCGGTCTGCGCCGGCGCCGCATCACCCAGGCGCGGCGTGGTCACATAGGGCGCCGTGGGCACCACGCTGGCGCCGCTGGACAGGCCCTGCACATCACCCGCAGGCATCAGGAAAGCACGGTCGCCGGAAAAGCCGACCACCTCGGCCAGCACCGGCGGCTGTGCCGCCTGGCTGATCAGGCATTGTGAACCCACAGGAACGCGGATGCCCACCGCCTCCAGCACCAGACCGGTCAGGCGCGTGAGCGTGCCGCCGGCTTCCAGCGTGCTCTGCGGCGCGGCGGCCTGCTGGCGGGCGCTGTCCAGAAACCGCTGCCAGCGGGCGCCGGCTTCAGGCATCGTCACCGGACACCCCCTCCCAGGCCAGGTTCTGCCCCAGCCGGCCGACGGTACGCGCCCAGCGCTTCTCCAACCGGCCGTCGATCACGGTGCCGCCGGATTCGACCAGGCAGCCGCCGCGCGTGATGCTTGCATCGGGTTGCAACGTCAGCGGCAAATTGGGGTATTCCTCGCTCAGGATGTCCTGCAATACGTCCAGGTCCAGCGGGTTGAGCCTGATCTGCACGGCCTTGCTGTCGGTGAACAGCAGGCCCAGGGCCTCGCGGATGACCGGCAACAGCACATTGGGATTGCTGGAGATCTCGTGGCGCAGCACCTGGCGCGCCATTTCGCAGGCCAGCTCCAGCACGGCCTGGCCCGCCATCTGCTCGGCCGCCTCCAGCTGCTTGCTGGCGGACTCGACCAGGCGGCCGAACTGCTCGGCGGTTTCGCGGCCCTGCCCGGCGATGTAATCGCTGATCTGTTTCTGCGCCTCCAGCAGCGTCTGTGCCCGGCCCTGCTTGAAACCGTCGGCATACCCCTCGGCGTGGAACTGCTGGCGCACGGAGGCGATCTGCTCGTTGAGCTCATGCTCGCGGCTTTGCTGCTCCAGCAGCATGGCTGCGGCATCGACGTCGCTGAAAGTCCAGCGGGAAACGGCGTCGATGTCCTCGCCGGGGATGAAACGGGTGATGGGGCGCATGGGTCGGTCTTGTCAGGTGTGTCTCAGACCATGGCGTCGTCGGCGCCACCGCCGATGACGATCTGGCCTTCGTCGGCCAGGCGGCGCACGATCTTGAGGATTTCCTTCTGCTGCGCTTCGACCTCCGAGAGGCGCATGGGGCCGCGCGACTCCAGGTCCTCGCGCAGCGTTTCGGCTGCACGCGAGGACATGTTGGAGAGAAACTTCTCCTTGAGCTCGGGCTGGGCCCCCTTGAGCGCGACGATGAGCGGCTCGGACGCCACTTCCTTGAGGATCATCTGGATGGCCTTGTCGTCGAGCTTCATGACGTCGTCGAACACGAACATCTTGTCCATGATCTTCTGCGCCAGCTCGGGGTCGTGCCCGCGGATCGACTCCAGCACCGTGCCTTCGATCACAGCGCCCATCAGGTTGATCATCTCGGCCGCAGTCTTCACGCCACCCAGCGAAGCCTTGCGGATCTTGTCGCCGCCGGCCAGCACCCTGAACAGCACCTCGTTGAGGTCCTTGAGCGCGTTGGGCTGGATGCCCTCCATGGTGGCGATGCGCAGCATGACTTCGTTGCGCTGGCGCTCGGTCAGGTATTTGAGGATGTCGGCCGACTGGTCGTAGTCCAGGTGCACCAGGATGGCCGCCACGATCTGCGGATGTTCGTTGCGCAGCAGCTCGGCCACCGACATCGGGTCCATCCACTTGAGGCTCTCGATGCCCGAGACGTCGCCGCCCTGCAGGATGCGGTCGATCAGCAGGGCCGCCTTGTCGTCGCCCAGGGCGCGTTTGAGCACCGAGCGCACGTAGTCGCCCGAGTCGGACACCAGCAGGCTTTGCGCCGCCGCGATGTTGGTGAATTTGGTCACCACGTCGTCGACCCGCTCGCGCGTGATGGATTTGGTCTTGGCAATGGCCTCGCCGAGCTTCTGCACCTCTTTCGGTGACAGATGCTTGAAGACCTCGGCCGCCTCCTCCTCCCCCAGGGACATGAGGAGGACTGCGGCGTCCTGCAGACCGTCGTCCGGTGTCGCCATGGTTTATCCCGCCGTCAGGGCGCCGCCCTGAGCTTCGCCGTTGATCCAGCCCTTGACGATGCCGGCCACGGCCGCCGGGTTGTCGCGTGTGAGCTTGCGGGCATCCTCCAGCGCCAGTTCGCCGGGCGTGGAGCCCGTTTCTTCCCGGGTCGGCGCAGCCAGCTGCGGACGATCCGGCTCTTCGGACAGCATGGCGTCGAGCTGCGGACGACGCTGCTCGGACGGTTTGCCCAGGGACTTGAGGGCCGGGCGGATGACGCCAAACAGCACCAGGACGGCCAGCAGCAGGGTGCCCAGCGGCCACGCAAAGCTGCGCGCCAGCTCCTGCACTTCACCCTGTTTCCACAGGGGCAGATCCGGGATCGCGATCTTTTCCTGGGCAAACGGGGCGTTCATGAGGTTGACGGAGTCACCTCTTTCCTGGCTGAAACCGATGGTCTCACGCACCAGCGCCGTCATTCTTTCAAGCTGCTGCTCGGTCAGGGCCGTCGTGGTCGTCTTGCCCTTGGCATCGGTCTCGGTCCTGTAGTTCACCACCACGGCCGCGCTCAGGCGCTTGACCATGCCGCTGCCGGCACGCACCACCCGCACGGTCTTGTCGACCTCGTAGTTGATGATGGATTCACGCCGTGTGCTGGGCGGTGTCGCGGCGGCGGCGCCCGGAGCGCCGGGCGCGAGCGCCTGCGCCGGCCCGTTGATGGGCGCGGTGGACGGGGCGGGCGGCTGGTTGCTGGTGGCGCCGGGCACACCGGCCGGACCGGCCGGGCCGGGGTTGCTGCTCTCCAGCAGCTGCTGGCTGCGGATGCTGCCGGAATCGGGCGTCTGGTTGGGTTTGTGCGTCTCCGAGGTCTGCTCGGTCTGCGAAAAATCCACCTCGGCAGTCACCTGCGCCTTGACGTTCTGGCGGCCCACCAAGGGCTCCAGGATGTCCAGGATGCGCTGGCGGTAGAGCGTTTCGAGCTGCTGCACGTATTGCAACTGCTGCGCGTCCACACCGCCGGCAGCGCCGTCGGGGCCGTTGACGGGCTGGGACAGCAGCTTGCCGGTGTCGTCCAGCACGCTGACCGCCTCGGGTTTCATCTCGGGCACGCTGGAGGCCACCAGGTGCACAATGCCGGCGATCTGGCTGCGGTCCAGCGGGCGGCCCGGGTTGAGGCTGAGCAGCACCGAGGCCGAGGGTTTCTGCTGTTCGCGAAAGAAACCATTCTGATTGGGCAGGGCCAGGTGCACCCGCGCCGACTGGACGGAAGAGAGGGCCTGGATCGAACGCGTGAGCTCGCCTTCGAGCCCGCGCTGGAAGCTCACGCGCTCCTGGAACTGGGTGACGCCGAAACGGTTGGCCTCCATCAGCTCGAAACCCGCCACCGAGCCCTTGGGCAGGCCCTGGGAGGCCAGGCGCAGGCGGGTGTCGTGCACCTTGTCGGCCGGCACCAGGATGGCGTGCCCGCCCTCGGCGTGTTTGTAGGGGATGTTCAGCTGCGAGAGCTGGGCGATGATGGCGCCGCCGTCCTTGTCGGACAGATTGGCATAGAGCACCCGCCATTCGGCCTGGCGCCCCATCATGAGACCGACGATGGCAATGACCACGAACAGGGCCACACCCATGGCCAGACGCAACATCTGCCCCTGGTCCAGCGCGGCAAAACGTTGGCCCAGAGTGGGGTTCAGGGGGATCGCAGCAGCTTCAGCCATGGTGTGTTCCGGTACATCCTGGCGCGGTTTTCAGCGCCTGTGCATCCGATTATTCTGGCTGACCTCCAAAACATTAGGGGGAAAAGGCCCTGATTTCCCCGCCATTTCAAAATAATGGCGGCCAGCGGCAGGACTAGCATCAGTCCCAACATCATTCCTTCGGGACTGCCTCATGGATTTACGTCTGACACCCACCACCATGCCGGTCACGGTGCGCCCCGGCCTGGCCGCCAAAACCGGGGCCGCCCAGGCCGGTGTTGCCGCCAAGGGCTTTCAGGCCGAGATGCAGTCGGCGCTGAAGTCGGTCAGCGAAGCGCAGAATTTCGCCACCACCTTGCAAAAACAGGTCCAGATGGAGAATCCCAAGGTCAGCCTGGAAGAGACCATGGTGGCGATCCAGAAAGCGCAGATCGGCTTCCAGGCCACGCTGCACGTGCGCAATCGGATGGTCCAGGCCTACACCGACATCATGAACATGCAGGTTTGAGGCATGACGCGCTCTGCGAACGCATGACCTTGCCGCTACGCGGTTTCGACGACGAAATGACTTGAGTCATGTCCGCGCAGCGGACGTCATCAGTGCAGCACGCGTCGACCGCCGCCGTCCAGGATCTCCTCGAGATGGGTGAGCCAGGGTTCGGTCAGGTGGCGGATCTCGGCGTCGTTGCGCAGGATGCGCTGCATGATGCGCGTCTTCTCGCTGCGCTCCTCGGGCCGCAGATCCTCTTCGCGTGAGCGGTGGCGCAGCTGCTCGATCAGCACGGCGCACACACCTTCGTAGCGCATCACGGATTCCAGGTCCTGGACCCGGGCAGCTTCCAGCATCTTGGCGCTGCTGTCCTCGATGGCCTTGTAATAGTCGATCAGCATCTGGGGCATGGTTCAGGCTCCCGTGCTCACGGACGCGGCCGGTTCGGCCACGGTCCCCTGTTTCATGCCCTTCCAGCCCTGGGCGATGGTCTCGATCAGGCGCTGGATCTCCTGCAGGATGGTGTCGTCGTTCTGGGCATTGGCCAGAATCAGGCGGCGCGTGCAGTAGTCATACAGGGCGGCCAGGTTCTCGGCGAGCTCGCCGCCGTCGACGCGGTCCAGTCCGGTGCTCAGGCCTTCCTCGAGGATGCGCAAGGCCCGCGCAATGGCCTCGCACTTGGCCGGCACGTCACCACGCGCCAGCGCGCCGCGCGCGGTCGCCAGCGACTGCAGCATGCCGTCAAACAACAGGCTGACGATCTGGTGCTGGTCGATGGTGTGCATGCTGGTCTCGACGTTGATGCGCCGGTAGGCATCGGCCGAGCGGGGGCTTGCGGTGCGAAACATGCTTGTATGTCCTCTTTGGCGGCGTCAGGTCTTGATTCTCTCTTTATCGACCGAATGGCCTGAAAATGAAGCTCGTCACTCTCACCTCGAGGACTTGTTCCACTGGGTGATTTGCTGCGACAGGTAAGAGTTGAGCGAGTTCAGGCCGGTGAGCTGGACGTCCAGCGCACTGTAGCGCCGGTTGAGGGCGGCTTCCATCCGTGTGGCCTTGTCGTTGACCCGGGCCTGGTCCTTGGCATTGTTGTCCAGGGAACGCTTGAGGTTGTCGTCCTTGGTCTTGAAAAAGCCCGTGCTGTCCAGCAGGGTCTTGGTCAGCCCCTTGAGGCGCACGGCGATCCCCTCGGCGCTGCCGGGGGTCGTGCTGCTGAACAGGGCCTTGATCTCATCCATTTTCTCCATGGCCTTGGACAGCTTGGTGCTGTCGATCTCCAGATTGCCGCCGCGCAGCGCACTGATGCCGACGTCGCTGAGGCGCTGGAACACGCTGGAGCCGGTGCTCACGGACTGCACGGCCGCACGCAGGGCGTTCTGCAGGGCCAGGGTGGTGCTGTCGCCCTGCAGCAGGCCGCCGGTCTTGGTGGCCTGATCGTACTTGGTCGCCTCGTTGAGGACCCCGTTGATGTCGTTGTAGGCCTTGACGAAGTCCTCGATGTTCTTCTTGACGGTCGAGGTGTCCTTGGCGATGGTGATGGTCACCGGCGCGGTCGTCTGCTTGACGGCGACGAAAGTCACACCCGCCACCGAGCTGGCAAAGGTATTGGTGGCCGAGCTGACGGCAATGCCGTTGATGGTGGCCGCGGCGTTGACCGCCGCCTGGTTGGTCACGCTGCCGTTGACCAGGCGCGACAGGCCCAGAGCATCGGTCGGGTTGCCGTCCGCGTCACTGGTCACGCTGAGCTTGAAACCCGCCGCCAGACCCGTGTTCTTGCCACTGATCAACAGGCGCTCACCCGAGGCGTCGCTCAGCACGGTGGCGGTGACGCCGGCATTGGCGCCGTTGATCTTGCCGGCGATGTCGGACACCGTGTCGGTGGCGCTGATGGTCAGGTCCACCGGCGTGCCGCCGCCGGGCGTGAAAACCGCCCCGGCCCATTGGCCGATCTCCAGGCGCAGCGTGCCCGCGCCGATGGCGCCGCCCACCGGCCACAGGGGCATGGAGTAGGTGGACTGCGCCTTGGCCAGGTTCTGCACCTCGACGCTGAAGGCCGTGGGCTGGGTGCCGCCGATGGCGCTGGCCGTGACCGAGGATGTGTCCGAGGACGATGCCGACACCCCGTTCCAGCCGGTGATGCTGCTGAGCTTGCCGATGGCGTCGGACAACGCCGACACCAGGGACTTGATCTGGCCGAAGGCCGAGATCTTGGCCTGCACCGTGGTGGCCGCCAGCTGCAGTTTCCCCAGCGGCTTTCTTTCCAGCGCCACGAGTTGCGTGACGATGCTCTTGACATCCAGATTGCTGCCGATACCCGGCGATGACATGGTGGCCATGGCGAACTCCTGACTGGCATGGGCGCCAGCATTCCCTGTGGGATTATCGGCCGTACCCCCGACACTGTCACTTCGATTTGGGGCGCAAAAAGACCATATTTCCCGCTCTCTCGTTTATCGACGGATTTACTTGTAACTTGAGCCGACGCGAGCAGCAGCAGCGGAATAAAAAAGCCCGGCGTGGACGAACCACGCCGAGCCGACGTCAGAACCTGAAGGTCTAGCGCAGCAGGGCCAGCACGCCCTGGGGCAGCTGGTTGGCCTGGGCCACCATCGCCGTCGCCGCCTGTTGCAGGATCTGGGCGCGCGACAGGGCGGCGGTTTCCGCGGCGAAGTCGGCATCCAGGATACGGCTGCGCGAAGCGGTCAAGTTCTCCGACGTCACCTGCAGGTTGGCGATGGTGGTGTCGAAACGCGACTGCAGGGCGCCCAGCTTGGCGCGTTCGCCGCTGAGGAAGGACAGGGCCGAGTCCACCGTCTTGAGCGCGTCAGACGCCTTGATGACCGAGGTCACGTCCAGGTTGGAGACCTTCTTCAGCGTCGAGTTGCCGTCGATGATGAGCGAGGCGGCGCCACCCGTGGTGGCATCCACTGCGAAGGACTTGTCCGAATCCAGCGTCACATAGCCGCTGATGATGGCGTTGTTGGCCGTGGTGTCGGCAGCCAGCGTCTGGTTGCCGGCCACGGCCACCAGGGCGCCCGTGGTGTCAGCCACGTACTTGGTGACGGTCACGGCACCGGCGTTGGCGGTGGCCGTATCACCGACGCGGATGTCGTTGCCGGTGGCGTTGGTCAGGATGATGCCGGTGCCGGCCGTGTTCAGGCTGGCGATCACGCCGGTCTTGGACGATTTCTCGTTGATGGCCGACACGGCGCTGGACAGGCCGTCGGCGCCGGTGGTGGCCGAGATCGCAAAGGAGATGGTCTCGTCAGCCGAGTTGTCCGAGCGCAGCAGCAGCGAGTAGGCCCCGGCGGCGGCGAAGGTCAGTTGCACGTCGGTGCGGGCCGAGGCGGACACGCCGGTGGCGGAAGTCTGCAGGTTGATCGAGTCCGCGGCCGCCTTGGCCGTGCCGTTGGCAGCCAGGTTGACGGAGGCGCTGCCCAGTGCGCCGTTGATGGCGACGGTGTCGATCACGCTGCCATTGGCACCCCAGGCACCGGAGCCGGCCGAGGGGCCGCTGGCGATGACCTGGTTGTTACCGTACTGGCTGGTGCGCAGATTGGCGGTGGAGGCCACGATGACCTGGCCGGAATTGGCGCCGACCTGGAACTGGGCGGAACCGAAGGTGCCGTCGAGCAGCTTCTGGCCGTTGAATTCCGTGGTTTGCGAGATGCGGTCCAGTTCGGCCACCAGCTGACCCACTTCCTGGTTCAGGGCCTGGCGGTCCGAGGCGCTGTTGGTGGCGTTGGCCGATTGCACGGCCAGTTCGCGCACACGCTGCAGGATGTCGCTGGAGGCCTTGAGCGAGCCTTCAGCGGTTTGCGCCAGCGACACGCCGTCGTTGGCGTTACGCACGGCCTGGTTCAGGCCGCGGATCTGGCTGGTGAAACGCTCGGAAATCGCCAGACCGGCGGCGTCGTCACGGGCGCTGTTGATGCGCAGGCCCGAGGACAGGCGCTGGATTGCGGTGCTCAGCGAAGCCTGACTGGTGCCCTGGTTACGCTGGGCGGTCAGCGAGCTGATATTGGTGTTGATGATCGATGCCATTGCAAATCTCCTTGACAAACAGATGGCGTTACCGCCAACCAGGACGCCAGACGATGCTGGCGACTTGATTCACCAGTGCAACATTGCTGTCGCGGTGAATGGCGGACCTGGATAGGACCGTTGCATCTCTTTTCGGCGCGGCCAGAACAAAACTTGAGGCCTGATTCATCGAATTACGCTACTTTTCCCGCCCATTTGCACCGACTGGCCATGGCACAAGCTCCGGCACAGACCAGGTACATCTCCTTATATCGGCGCTGGCCGGCCGAACTTGAGGCCCAAATGCAAGAGCTGACCGGTTTTCCCCCTTTTTATCGCTGCACCGGCCCGAAACGCGCCGCCCACAATCAAACCATCGTTTTGCCATGCCCATCTTTCATGGCGCGAACCGGCCACGAAAGGGCCACAACCCTGAACTGAAGGAGTGATTCAATGGCTGCCGTTATCAACACCAATATCAGCTCGCTGACCGCGCAGCGTAACCAAGGTAGTAGCCAGGCATCCCTGGCCACTTCCATCCAGCGTCTGTCTTCGGGCCTGCGCATCAACAGCGCCAAGGACGACGCCGCTGGCTTGGCGATTTCCGAGCGTTTCACCAGCCAGATCCGCGGACTGAACCAGGCGGCGCGTAATGCCAACGACGGCATCTCCCTGGCCCAGGTGGCTGAAGGCGCCCTGGGTTCGGCCAGCAACATCCTGCAGCGCGTGCGCGAACTGGCCGTGCAATCGGCCAACGCCACCAACAGCGCCTCGGACCGCCAGGCCCTGAACCAGGAAGTGGGTCAGCTGGTGGCCGAACTGGACCGCATCTCGCAAACCACGGAATTCAACGGCCAGAAGATCCTGGACGGCACCTTCGGTACCGCCCAGTTCCAGGTCGGCGCCAATTCCGGCCAGGTCATCGTGGCCTCCACCGCCAATCTGCGCACCAGCCAGTACGGTAACAACCAGGTCATCGCCAGCGGCCCCTCGGCCGGCTCCGGTGCCTGGGGTGCCAATGGCAGCGTGATCGACACCGTCGCCATCAACGGCGCACTGGGCAGCGCCTCCGTCAACCTGGCTGCCAACGGCACGGCCAAGCTGGCCGCCGACACCATCAATCTGCAAACGCCCAACACCGGCGTGTCCGCCTCGGCCCGCACCGACGTGCAACTGACCTTCGCCGCCGCCGGGGCCTACTCGCTGCTGCTGCGCTCGGACAACTCGGCTGACGAGTCCATCTCCTTTGCGATCTCGGCCACCACCGGCGCCGACGGCCTGTCCAACGCCGTGTCGGCCATCAACGAGAAATCGTCCAAGACCGGCGTGATCGCCAGCCTGAACGTGGCCGGCACCGGCATCATCCTGACCAACGCCACCGGCAACGACATCCGCGTCGGTGATACGGCCACCGTCAATGCCGGTGCCGTGACCGTCACCAAATATGTCTCCGACACCACCGGGACCCTGGTGGCCGTGGCCGGCAACCAGACGCTGGCTGCCGACACCACGGCCAACAACGCCATCATCAGCGGCTATGTGACGCTGGATTCGGACAAGTCCTTCGCAGTGGATGCCACCACGGGTGGCGCCGCCTCGCTCATCATCGACGGCAACTCGACGCTGAAGAAGGTGGCCAACCTGGACGTGACGACCGCCATCCGGGCCAACGACTCGCTCAAGACGGTGGATTCGGCCCTGTCCTTCCTCAGCGGCGAACGCGCCAAGCTGGGTGCCCTGCAAGCGCGCTTCGAAACGGCGATTTCCGCGCTGCAAATCACCTCCGAGAACCTGACCGCCTCGCGCAGCCGCATCATGGACGCCGACTTCGCCGCGGAAACCGCCGCCCTGTCGCGCGCCCAGATCCTGCAACAGGCCGGTACCGCCATGGTGGCCCAGGCCAACCAGATCCCGCAGGGCGTTCTGGCCCTGTTGCGCCAGTAAGCCGGCTGAACGGCAAGCAAGCCCGTGCGAACTGCGCGCCCTCCCGTTGCCGCAGACCCGCACGACGCGAAGCTGCAGGCCGCCCTGCAGGCGGCGGACTGGCCGCTGCTGGTGCGCCTGTGCCGCCAGGCCCTGCGCAAGAACGGGCGCCACCTGCGGGCACACCGCCTGCTGGGCTTTGCGCTCAACAAACAACGCGACACCGACGCGGCACTGGCAGCCTACAGGCAGGGCTGCGCCCTGTGGCCGGACGACGCCGAACTCCTGATCAATTACAGCAGCCTGCTGATCGAGCATGCCCTGCATGCCGAAGCCGGCTCGCTGCTGGAAAAAGTCTGTGCCATGCGCCCGCGAGAAGCCATGGCCTGGCTCATGCTGGCCCAGTGCTGTTATGACACGCGCCAGCACGAGCGGGGTTTTGCCGCCGCCCTCAAGGCGGCCGAGTTGGCAAAAAATCCGGCCGAACAACTGGCTGCACTGACACAAAAAGCCATCCACCGACGAGAGATGGGGCAGGTGCGCGAAGCCGTGCAGGATTGCGAGGCCGCCCTGCACCTGCAACCGCAGGACCTGGCCAACCACACCAACCGCCTGCTCTTCATGCTGGCCGACCCGACTGTCAGCGCCCAGCAGCTGGCTGCCGCCGCCCGCGAATACGGCGCCGCCTTCGAGCCCGCTTTGCGAGCCCAATGGCCCGATTTCGTCGCCCAGCGCCAGGGGCCCTGGCGGCGCCTGAAGATCGGCTTTCTCTCACCCGACCTGCGCACCCACTCGGTCATGTACTTCGTCGAAGGCCTGCTGGCACAGCTGGACCGGCGCCAGTTCGAGGTCTGGGGCTTCCACCTCTACCCCAAGGACGACGCCGTCACCGGGCGCGTACGCTGCCATGTCGACCAGTTCGTGCACCTCGCCGGCCTCAACGCCACCGAACAGACCCAGGCCATCCGCGCCCAGGGCATCGACATCCTGTTCGACCTGGCCGGCCACACCGGCTACAACGGCCTGCTGGCCATGGCGCACAAGGCCGCACCAGTGCAAGTCTCTTGGCTGGGCTATCCGGCCACCACGGGTCTGAGTGCCATCGACTACAAGTTCAGCGACGAAGTCACCGACCCGCCGGACGCCGACGATCTGTACACCGAGCGCCTGTACCGCCTGCCCACCCTGTTCTGCTGTTACCGGCCCCTGAGCCGCGAGCCGCTGTGGCGCTACCAGCCGGCCTACCAGGTGCGGCCGGCCCCCGCCGTACATAACGGTTTTGTCACCTTCGGTTCCTGCAACAACCTGGGCAAGCTGACCGACGAAGTGCTGGCCCTGTGGGGCCGCGTGCTGTCCACCGTGCCGAACGCACGCCTGCTGATCGAAGGCAAGAACTTCGGCCAGCCTGCCTTCGCCCAGGCCTACCGCGAACGCTGCGCCAAGCTGGGCGTGGACGTGACACGACTGGAACTGGTGCCGCTGGACACGGGCAACCAGTACCTGACCTACCACCGCATCGACATCGCGCTCGACCCCTTTCCGCTCACAGGTGGCACCACCACTTTTGACCTGCTGTGGATGGGCGTGCCCCTGGTGTCCATGGTGGGCGACAGCTTCAAGAGCCGGCTCAGCACCGGCATCCTCACTTACCTGGGACGCAGTGAGTGGCTGGCGCAGGACGCCGATGCCTATGTGCGCATCGCCGCCGCGCTGGCCGCCGATGTGCCGCAGCTCAACACCCTGCGCCTGGGCCTGCGCCCGGAGGTCGAACAGTCGGTGCTGATGCGCGAGGACCTGTTCAACCACCACGTGGGCGAAGGCCTGCGTCTCATGTGGCTGCAGTGGCTGGCTCAGGGCCAGCACCCGCAGGACCCCGAGGCCCAGGGCCGCCTGATCGAAAGCTGGCTGCCCAGCCTGCCCGCCGGGTGGAGCGAACCACCGACACCCGGTGTTGGCCTGGCCCCGGGCCAGCGCGTGAGCCTGGCCGAAGCCCACCAACGCCTGCAGGCCTTGCTGGACAAGGCGCGTGAACAACGCCCCCAGGTGAACAACGCCGACGGACAGATCAGCCACCGTTGCTGGAAGGACGTGACCGAGATGGCCGAACGGCTGTTGTGCGCCGTGCCGCAGGATCCGGTGGCCCTGGCCTGCCTGGCCGAGGTGGAACACGCCCACGGCCATACCGAATTTGCGGTAACGTATCTGCGCTACGCGCAGGAGGCGCTTGTGCGCGCGGCACAATAGCCCATCCCTGCCGCACCCACCATGCTCCAGATCGACCCCAGCGCCCGCATCTCGCCCCTGGCCGACATCGAGGATTCGGTGCGTGGCAGCCGCATAGCCATCGGTGCGCACTCGGTCATCGACAGCTTCGTCAAGATCAAACCCGCCGGCGGCTCGGGTGACCTGCTGATCGACGAGCATGTGGTCATTAATTCCGGCTGCGTGCTCTACACGGGCCAGGGCATCAGCATCGGCAAGCACGTGGCGATTGCCGCCAACTGCACCTTCGCACCGGTCAACCACGCCTACCAGGACCGCTCGCGGCTCATCATGGAGCAGGGCTTTCTGCCCGGTAAAGGCGGCATCGTGATCGAGGATGACGTCTGGATCGGCGCCAACTGCGTGCTGCTCGACGGCGCCGTATTGCGGCGCGGCTGCGTGGTCGGCGCAGGCAGCATCGTGCGCGGCGAACTCGCCGCCTATACCGTCTACGCCGGCCAGCCCCTGCGGGTGGTGGGAGAACGGCAATGAACTGGACCGTGCTGGGCGCCAGCGGTGTCATCGGCCGGCACCTCGTGGCGCGGCTGCGCGCGGACGGCCAGGCGGTCTACACACCAGGCCGCGGCGAGCCCGGCCTGTACGGGCGGCCGCTGGGCCATGTGATCTATGCCATCGGCCTGACGGCTGATTTCCGCACGCGGCCCTACGACACCGTGCAGGCCCATGTGAGCCTGCTGGCCGAACTACTGCAAGGCGCCAACTTCACTTCCCTGCTTTACCTGTCCTCGACACGCGTTTATGGGCGTTCCGCACTGGGGCGTGAGGACCTTGATCTGACCGTGCAGCCGCAAGACCCGTCCGACCTCTACAACCTGTCCAAGCTGATGGGCGAGTCGCTCTGCCTGACCGGCGGACGCACGGGCGTGCGCGTGGCACGCCTGTCCAATGTGGTGGGGGGCGAGGACAGGGACTCCGGCAATTTCGTGCCCAGCCTGGTCCGTGAAGCGCGCGGTGGGCACATCGTGCTGCAGACGGCGCCCGACTCGGTCAAGGACTACATCCACATCGACGACGTGGCCGAACTGTTGCCACGCATCGCCACGCAGGGCCGCGAGCGCCTGTACAACGTGGCCAGCGGGCTGCAGACGCGCCATGCGCAATGGACCGCACAGCTGCAGGCGCAGACCGGCTGCGCGGTGGAAGTCGCGCCCGGCGCACCCACCGTCAGTTTCACCCCCATCGACATCACGCGCATCCGCACGGAATTCGCGTTCACACCCCGCCCCGTCTTGTCCGCCCTGCCCGCGCAGGCCACCCTCTCCTGAACCGTTTGGTGCCCCATGTCCAGCAACCCCATCGAACAATTCGCCCAGGAACGCAGCGCCCAGATTTCCGGCTACGCAAAAGACGCGGCCTTCACGGCCCAGTCCCAGGCCTGGCTGGAAACGTCCATGCGCCAGCGCTACGTCTACAACTTCGACTGGATGGGTCGCCCCATCATCCAATACCCGCAGGACATGGTGGCCATGCAGGAGCTGGTCTGGAGCACACACCCTGACCTGATCATCGAAACCGGCATCGCCCACGGTGGCTCCCTGGTCCTCAGCGCCTCGCTGCTGGCCATGCTGGATTACTGCGACGCGGTGCAGGGCGGCAGCGTGCTGGACCCCAAGGCCAGCCGGCGCAAGGTGCTGGGCCTGGACATTGACATCCGCGCGCACAACCGCGCGGCCATCGAAGCCCACCCCATGGCGCACAAGATCGAGATGATCCAGGGCTCGAGCATCTCGCCCGAAGTCATCGCCCGGGTGCAGGCCATCGCACGCCACTACCAGCGTGTCATGGTCTGCCTGGACTCCAACCACACGCATGCCCACGTGCTGGCCGAACTGCAGGCCTATGCGCCCCTGACCAGCGTGGGCTGTTACTGCGTGGTCTTCGACACCTTCGTCGAGGACATGCCTGGTGATCTCTTCCCCGACCGCCCCTGGGCGCCGGGCGACAACCCCAAGACCGCCGTACACGAATACCTCAAGACCCACAGGAATTTCGAGATCGACACCACCATCCCGCACAAGCTGCAGGTCACGGTGGCGCCGGACGGTTTTCTCAAGCGCAAGGCCTGAGGCCACCCGCGCAGCGGACTACTTGATCACCAGGCCCTGACCGGTGGGCAATTCCAGCACCCGGTAGCCGCGCGCGGCCAGCCAGGGGGCTTCGGCCAGCTTCTGGTTGCGGTAGGCCATCCAGCCGTAATCGTCGAACACCAGCATGGCACCGGGCACCAGGCGGTCGAACAGGACCTCCAGGGCGCCCATCTCCGCATCAACGTTGTTCAGGTCCAGATGCATGAAGGCGATCTTCTGTGGCGCCACCTCGGCCAGCACCTCGGGCACCTTGCCCTGGGTGACCGTCACATTGGGTGTGTCCGAGAAACGGGCCTTCACTTCCGCATAGAGCTTGTCCCCATGCTCGGACATCGCGTGGTGCGGCATGCTCGGATCGTGATCAAACAGGTCATACAGGTAGTAGTGGTGATCGACCCGTTGCGCAAAATTGACCGCGCCGCAGAGGATGCGTGCGGTGGTTCCCTTGTAGCAGGCGCAAGCCATTGCGCACACCCCACAGCAGGGTGGAAACCCGCCACAGCAGCGATTGCTCGATCGAGGTGGTGGCATGCCGGTTGAAGGCGAGCATCAAGGCCTCGTCCTCCAGGAAACTCAGATTGCGATGGTAGGTGAAGAGGTTGTCGCCGGCATAAATGCCGGTCTCCTGCTCTATACTGCCGACGGCCTTCTGGATGCCCTCGAAAAAACCTTCGGGATGGCGCAGGCTGTAAAAGCTGGATGGCAGCTGGTTCAGCATCGTCTTCCTCGCGTAGCGTCAGTTCAATCGATCCGCGTGCCCGGCACAGCCGTGACAAAACGCCCGCCCCAGTCACGGACATAGGCCAGCTGGGCGGTGATTTCCTTGCGCAGGTTCCACGGCAGGATCAGCACGCGGTCCGGCCGGTCACGGCGCAGATGGTCCTCGTCCACGATGGGCACGCGGCTGCCCGGCATGTACCGGCCCTGCTTGGAGAGATTCAGGTCCACCACATAGGGCAGCAGGTCCGCGCGCACGCCGGCAAAGTTCAGCAGAGTGTTGCCCTTGGCCGCCGCACCGTAGGCGCCGACCTTGAGCCCCTCACGCCTGGCCTGCAACAGAAACTCCAGCAGCTCGCGCTTGATGCGCTCGGCCTCGCGCTGGAAGCCGGCATAGAAAGCCGGCGTGGTCATGCCCGCGGCCTGCTCGCGCGCCAGCAGCGCGGCCACGGCCGGCGCCACCGGCCGGCGGCCGGCGTCACTGCGCTGCGCGTGCACACGCAGGCTGCCGCCGTGTGTGGACAGCTCCTCCACGTCGAAGACCTGCAGGCCGTTGACCGCGAAGATGCGCTGCACAGCAGTCAAGGACAAGTAGGAATAGTGCTCGTGGTAGGCCGTGTCGAACTGACACTCCTGCACCATGCGCAGCAGGTGCGGGAACTCGAAGGTGGCCA
Organism: Curvibacter fontanus; assembly: GCF_054780335.1. Classification (NCBI taxonomy): domain Bacteria; kingdom Pseudomonadati; phylum Pseudomonadota; class Betaproteobacteria; order Burkholderiales; family Comamonadaceae; genus Curvibacter; species Curvibacter fontanus. The sequence goes on along the minus strand of NZ_BAAGWN010000003.1, from coordinate 117,004 downwards.
CGCCCTGCGCTTTGAGCAGGATGGCGAAGCCGGCCACGAAGTCGTTGATGTCGGGCACATGGGCCAGCACATTGTTGGCGGCCATCAGGTCGGCCTGGCGGCCCTGCGCGGCCAGCTCGCGCGCCAGCCCCACACCGAAAAAACGCTCGACGATCGTGAGGCCCTTGGCGCGCGCCGACACTGCGGTGCTGGCCGTGGGCTCGATGCCGTAGCAGGGCACACCGGCCTGTTGCACATACTGCAGCAGATAACCGTCGTTGGCAGCCACTTCCACCACGCAGCTGTCAGCCCCCAGGCCGTAGCGCGTGCGCATGGCCTGCACATAGGCCTGCGCATGGGCCAGCCAGGAGCTGGAGTAGGAGCTGAAGTAGGCGTAGTCGTGGGGAAAAAGCTGCTCGCGCCCGGCATGGTCTTCGGTCTGCACCAGCCAGCAGGCCTCACACACCAGCAGGCGCAACGGGTACCAGGTCTCGGGCACCTGCAGGTCCTGCGCTTTCAGATAGGCATTGGACGGCGGGGCGCTGCCCAGGTCCAGAAAGGGCAGACGCAAACCCTGCTCACAGTGACGACACTTCACAAACTCACCCCCTCGAATCCGGGTGTCAACCAGGTAAAACCGGCGTCACGCGGCGACAGGCCCTGCAAAGGCAAGGGCCAGGTGATGAACAGGCGCGCATCGCGCACATGCAAACCGGCTTCGACGGCTGGCGCGTAGGCCGTGGAATGGCAATAGACCAGTTCAGCCTCGTCGCTCAGCGCCTGGAAACCATGGGCAAAACCGGGCGGAATCAAGAGGGCCGCGCCCTCGGCGGAACTCAGGCGCTCGGCATGCCAGCGCAGAAAAGTGGGCGAGCCAGCGCGCAAGTCCACGGCCACGTCCCACACCTCGCCACGCACGCAGCTCACCAGTTTCATCTCGGCATGAGGTGCGCGCTGGTAGTGCAGGCCGCGCACGGTGCCGCGCCGGCGTGTGACGCTGTGGTTGATCTGGGCCACGGGCACCTTCCAGCCAGCGACGGCCAGTTCCTCGGCACAGAAGAGACGCGCGAAAGCACCCCTCTCATCAGCCAGCAACTGGCGTTGCACACGCTTGAGTCCAGCCAGGGGTAGATCCGTCACCGTCAAACGGCTCATGCGGCGGCCTCCCAGGCTTCGATGTCGGACAGGCACAAGGCACGCGCCGCGCTGCCGTCTTTTCGCGCCCGGTACCAGCGCATGCTGCGCTGCACCGCCTGCTCCAGGGACCAGCGCGGCTGCAGATGCAACTGGGCCTGGGCCTTAGCGGTTTCGAGCGCCAGCCAGCCGGCTTCGTGCGGGCCCTGTTCCGTCTGCTCGTACGCGACGTCGCCGCCGCCCCAGGCCGCGCGTGCGAGTTCGATCACTTGCCGCACGGTGGCGCGCTCATGGGCATGGGGACCGAAGTTCCAGGCGCCGGCCAGGGACGGGTCCTGCCACAGGGCCTGGGCCAGGCAGAGGTAGCCGGCCAGAGGCTCCAGCACATGCTGCCAGGGCCGGGTGGCCTGCGGCCGACGGATCTGCAGCGTTTGCCGGGCCTGCCAGGCACGCACGGCGTCAGGCAGCAGGCGTTCGCCAGCCCAGTCGCCACCCCCGATCACATTGCCGGCGCGTGCGCTGGCCAAGGCCACGCCTTGCGATGAAAAAAAAGCCTCACGGTAGCTGGCGATGGCGATCTCGCTGGCAGCCTTGCTGGCGCTGTAGGGATCGTGCCCGCCGAGCTCGTCGCTCTCGCGGTAGGGGTGGTGCCATTCGCGGTTGCGGTAGACCTTGTCGGTCGTGATCAGCACGACCACGCGGGTGCCGGGTTGCCGCCGCAGGGCGTCCAGCAGGTGCACGGTGCCCATGACATTGGTGGCATAGGTCGCGACCGGATCCTGGTAACTTGCGCGCACCAGGGCCTGTGCGGCCAGGTGCAGCACGATCTCGGGACGGGACTCCTGCACCACGCGGATCACAGCGCCTGCGTCACGGATGTCAGCAATGCGATGGTCCAGACCCTGGGCCACATCTGCCAGCTCGAACAGGCTGGGTTGCGTGGGCGGCGCGAGCGCCAGCCCCGTGACCTGCGCGCCCAGGCGCTGCAAGCACAGGGCCAGCCAGGCGCCCTTGAAGCCGGTGTGCCCGGTCAGCAGCACGCGCCTGCCGTGCCAGAAGGCGGTCTCAGGCCGGCCGGCAATCATCACCAGACCTTCCAGGGGGCCTGCCCCGAAGCCCAGAGAGCTTCCAGTTGGTTCTTGTCGCGTAGCGTGTCCATGGGCTGCCAGAAGCCATGGTGTTCGAAAGCCATGAGTTCGCCATCAGCGGCCAGGTCTGTGAGAGGCTCTGCTTCCCAGCTCGTAGGATCGCCCCCGATGCGCTCGATGCAACGCGGAGAAACGACGAAGAAACCGCCATTGATCAAACCGCCCTCGCCACGCGGCTTTTCCGTAAAGCCGGAAACCTGCGAGCCCTGCATTTCCAAGGCGCCGTAGCGCCCGGGCGGCTGCACGGCCGTCACGGTGGCCAGCTTGCCATGTGTCTTGTGAAAGCGTATGGCCTCGGTGACATTGACGTCGGCCACACCGTCGCCATAGGTGAAGCAGAAGGCCTCGTCATCGGCCACGTGGTCGGCCACGCGCTTGAGACGCCCGCCGGTCATGGTGTCTTCACCCGTGTCGACCACCGTCACGCGCCAAGGTTCGGCATGGCGACGATGCACTTCCATGCGGTTGTTGCCCATGTCGAAGGTGATGTCCGAGGTGTGCAGGAAGTAGTTGGCGAAATATTCCTTGATGACATACCCGCGGTAACCGCAGCAGATCACGAAGTCGTTGACACCGTGGGCGCTGTAGATCTTCATGATGTGCCACAGGATGGGTTTGCCCCCGATTTCGATCATCGGTTTGGGCTTGAGATGGGTTTCCTCGGAAATCCGGGTGCCCAGGCCGCCGGCCAGGATGACTGCTTTCATGGTTTGGCGCCGCAGGAGGCTCTCTTTATATAGAAGACCAAGAATACGGCAGGCCCGACTTCAGGAACGGAGGAATTGGCCGGCATTCATGCGGCAATTCATGCATTTTCCCCGGCCGTTAGTTTGTAGGATTTCCCCCTACAAAGCACTACCGCCTTTCCTTTCACCCGGGACAGCCGCCGGCTGATTTAAGTTTTGCGACCGCTGTTCAGAATCAACCCCGACACGAAACTTTCGAATTGCGCCCTAAAGGAGACACCAATGACTGACGAGCAGATGATCGCTGAGATCCGAGAAACCAATCTCACCTACCTGATGCTGGCGCAGAACCTGATCCGCAAGGACAAGGCCGAGGCGCAGTTCCGCTTGGGGCTCTCCGAGGAATCGGCCGACCTGATGGCCACGCTCTCGCCGGCGCAGATCTCCAAGATCGCCTCCAGCAGCATGCTGCTGTGCCGCTTCCGCATGGACGACGAGGTGGTCTGGAGCCTGCTGACCAACCAGGCCGCCCGCAAGGTGGACAACGATGCCACCACCCGCCTGCACGCCAGCATCCTGATGGCCGGCCGTTTCGCCGAAGCGACCTGAAGCGAGGATCCACACCATGGCCACCGGCAAAAGTGTCCTCAACGAATCGCGCCAGATCGAGCGCGCCGTCGCGCTGATCAAGCTGGGCGCCCGCCTGCAGGTGCTCGAGAGCGAAACCAGCCTGTCCTATGAGCGTCTGCTGCGCCTGTACAAGGAAGTGGCCGGCAAATCGCCCTCCAAGGGCCAGTTGCCCTTCTCGACCGACTGGTTCCTGACCTGGCAGCCCAATATCCACGCCTCGCTCTTTCTCAACATCTACGAGTACCTGAGCAAGACCAGCAGCCTGGAAGACATCGAAGCTGTCATGAAAGCCTTCCGCCTCTACAACGAGCAGATGGTCACCCTGGACATGGAGCCCTTGCTCTCGGTCACGCGCGCCTGGCGCCTGGTCAAGTTCGTTGACAACAACATGCTGGCCATGACACGATGCTCCAAGTGCAACGGGCATTTCGTCTCCGAACCCTACGAAAACGCCCGCCATTACGTTTGCGGCCTGTGCGAACCGCCGGCGCGCGCCGGCAAAGGCAGCGCTGCGGGCGGCATCCTGTTGCACTGAGGACAGGCAAGCGACTCCCATTCCCGGAAAAGGGGGCGGATACGCCCCCTTTTTTTCATAAAACCACCGCCGACCTTTCCCCTAAAATGGTTCGGCACGGCCCTGAAGTACACCCCCGACCGCCCACTCCATACTGACCCTCCACGAACATGCTAGTCATCGTAGGTTATGCCGTTGCCATGGGGTGCATCTTCGGGGTGTACATCGTGCACGGCGGCAATATCGGCGTGATCCTGACAGCGCTGCCTTTCGAGCTGATCACCATCTTCGGCGGCGCACTCGGCGCCTTTGTCGTCAACAACCAGCCCAAGGTGCTCAAGGCGACCATCGCCATGATCCCCCAGGCCCTCAAGAGCTCCAAGTACACCAAGGACCGTTACCTTGAGCTCATGGCCATGCTCTACGACATCCTGCAGAAGGCCCGCAAGGAAGGCCTGATGGCCATCGAGAAGGATGTCGAGAACCCGCATGAATCGCCGATCTTCCAGAAATACCCCGTGGTGGGCAGCGACCACCACGTGGTCGAGTTCACCACCGACTACCTGCGCATGATGGTTTCGGGCAACCTCAACGCCCACGAGATCGAGTCCCTGATGGACAACGAGATCGAAACCCACCACCAGGAAGCCCACGGCCCCATCGCCGCCATCGCGCGCCTGGCCGGCGCCCTGCCGGCCTTCGGCATCGTGGCCGCCGTGCTGGGCGTGGTCAACACCATGGGTTCGGTGGGCCAGCCCCCGGCCGTGCTGGGCGGCATGATCGCCTCGGCCCTGGTCGGCACCTTCCTGGGCATTCTGCTGGCCTACGGCGTGGTCGAGCCGCTGGGTGGCCTGCTGGAGCAGAAGGCGCAGGACAGCGCCAAGGAACTGGAGTGCATCAAGTCCACGCTGCTGGCCAGCATGCAGGGCTACAACCCGTCCACCGCCATCGAGTTCGGCCGCAAGGTGCTGTTCTCGACCGAGCGCCCGACCTTCATCGAACTCGAGAGCCACGTGCGCGGCAAGAAGTAAGCGCAACGCCGATTGTCAGACATGGCCTCCGACGCCAAAAAGCTCCAGCCCATCATCGTCAAGAAGGTCAAGAAGGCCGGCCATGCCGCGCACGGCGGAGCGTGGAAGATCGCCTATGCCGACTTCGTGACGGCCATGATGGCCTTCTTCCTGCTGATGTGGCTGCTGGGCTCGACCTCCAAGGGCGACCTCAAGGGCCTGTCCGACTACTTCAGCTCACCGCTCAAGGTCGCCATGGCCGGGGGCAGCGGCGCGGGTGGCAGCCCCACCATCCTGCCCGGTGGCGGCGCCGATCTGACGCAACAGGCCGGACAGCAGCACCAGGGTGAAAGCGCCGACCCCATGAAAAAACGGCGCGCGCTGGAAATGGCCCGCGCCGAGGCCGCCCGCCAGGATGCACGGCGCCTGGCGGCCCTGAGCGCCAAGATCAGCGCAGCGATCTCCAACAACAAGAAACTGGCCCAGTACAGCAACCAGATCCGCCTGGAAACCACGCCCGACGGCCTGCAGATCCAGATCGTCGACGAACAGGGCCGGCCCATGTTCACCAGCGGCAGCGCCGTGGTGCAACCCTATATGCGCGAGATCCTGCGCGAGATCGGCGCGGCCCTCAATGGCGTGGAAAACCGCATCAGCCTGGACGGCCACACCGACCAGACCCCCTACGGCAGCGGCGACCGCGGCTACAGCAACTGGGAACTCTCGGCCGACCGCGCCAATGCCTCGCGCCGTGAGCTGGTGGTCGCCGGCATGCCCGAAGACAAGCTGATCCGCGTGACCGGCCTGGCCTCCAGCACGCTGCTGGACCCGGCCAACCCGACCGCCCCGGTCAACCGCCGCATCAGCATCCTGGTCCTGACCCGCGAGGCCGAGGATCGCCTGCTGGGCATCAACCGGGAAGCCGTGCTGGCCGAACCCGGGACCGGCGCCACCCCGCCGAGCGCCCCGCCCCCACCCCCTGCAGTTCCCACGCAGTGAATCCGACAGACTTGGCCGCAGCCCGGACTTGCGATAATCTGCTCCATAAATCAGAAAGGCTCGGTTATGGCCAACAACCCACTTCGATTCCTGGTCGTTGACGACTTCTCCACCATGCGGCGCATTGTGCGCAACCTGCTCAAGGAAAGCGGCTTCAGCGAGGCCGACGAGGCCGAGGACGGTGTGGTCGCACTGCAAAAGCTGCGCGCCAGCAACTTCGACTTTGTCGTCAGCGACATCAACATGCCGAACATGAACGGCTTCCAGTTGCTCGCCGAGATGAAAAAGGACGAGAAACTCAAGCACATCCCGGTGCTGATGGTGACCGCCGAGGCGCGCAAGGAAGACATCGTGCTGGCAGCCCAGCAGGGCGCGGCCGGTTACATCGTCAAGCCCTTCACCAAGGCCACCCTCGAAGACAAGCTGCTCAACATCCTGAAAAAGACGGGGCTGCAGTAAATCATGGAAACCAGCGCCTCAGCTCACAACGCCGGGGACGCCGCTTCCCCGGATGCCGCCCCGGCCGTGCACCACAAGATCGGCCAGCTGACCCGTCAGCTGCACGACGCCCTGCAGGAACTCGGCCTGGCCGACAAGCTGCAAGGCACGGCCGGCGAGCTGCCTGATGCCCGCTCGCGCCTGTCCTACATCGCCCGCCTGACCGGTGAAGCCGCCGAGAAGGTGCTCAACCGCGTCGATCAGGCCAAGACCCAGCACGACCACGTCGCGGCCCAGACCCGGCACATGATCGCCCTGCTGGTGGCCGACCCCGTGGCCGCGGTGGCCAAGGGCCACATCATGAATTTCCTGACCGACCTGGAGAAAGCCAATGGCGAGGTCGACCAGCACCTGACCGAGATCATGATGGCCCAGGACTTCCATGACCTGACCGGTCAGGTGATCGCGCGCGTCGTGAACCTGGCCACCGTCATTGAGGACCAGCTGGTCGAACTTCTGATCCAGACCGCACCGCCCGCAGTCCAGGCCCGCGTGAGCCCGGCTGCCGCCATCACCCCGGTCAGCGTGGACGAGGTGGTGCTCTCGGGCCCGGTGGTGGACGCCGCCCAATCCGGCGACGTGGTCACCAGCCAGTCCCAGGTCGACGACCTGCTGGCGAGTCTGGGTTTCTGATGACGTCCGCGATGCGGGCATGACCTCGCGCCGATGGCGCATTGATGACGCGGGCTATGCCCGCATGACTTCATTCATTCCGTCATCGAGGTCGCGCAGCGACAAGGTCATGCGCTCAGAGAGCGCGTCATGAAAGCCGGAAACACCCGGCTTTTCCCCCTTTAGTCCGCAGGCCCCGGGACGACAATGGCGTGAACTTCAGCGTCGCGCCCTCATCCTAGAACCGGCAGTTGACCGCTGATTTTCCGCAGGAAAATCTCGTGAATCTTGTCTATTGCAGCCACGAAGACGCTCACCGGTCGGGTGAGAGCGCTACCCTCCCGAGTGGGCTGCCCTGGGGCGCGCTGGGGGCGTTGCTCCTCCTTGCGGGCAGAAGCCCGCTGCGTCGTCGTGCCTACCCAGCCCACCCCATGACAGCCCACTCGGGCGTGTCCAACTACCGGCTCTAGGATCATGGATTCCAGCAGTCAGGACCGCAATTTACCCGCCTCGCCGCGCAAGCTGCAGCGGGCGCGTGAAGACGGCCAGGTCGCGCGCTCACGTGACCTCGGGCACCTCGCGGTGCTGGGCGGCGGCGCGCTGACCCTGCTGTTCCTGGCCCCCTACATGTACGGCGAGCTCAAGCTGGCTCTGGGGCGGCAGCTCACCTTCGATGTGGCCGTGGTCCAGCAATCGGGCAGCATGCTCGATCGTCTGGAGTCCATGGCCATGACGGGCCTGATCGCCTGCATCGCCTTTGCCGCCATCGTCACCACCATCGCCGTGCTCAGCACACTGGCCTCGGGCGGCTGGGTCCTCAGCTTGAAGCCCATCATGCCGGACCTCACGCGGCTCAGCCCCCTGGCGGGCCTCAAGGGCCTGGTCTCGAAGAAGAAGCTGGCCGAGACGGCCAAGACCACCTTCATCATGGCCTTCATCCTGGCGCTGGCTGCAGCTTTCATCCACGCCACGCTGCCCTCGATCGCGGCTCTGGTGATGCAACCTTCGGTCGGCGCACTGGGACGCATGTTCGAATGGCTGCTCACCGGCGCCGGTCTGCTGCTGGCAGTCATCCTGCTGGTGGCCCTGGTGGACCTGCCGCTGCAGAACTTCCTGCACAAGTCCGAGCTCAAGATGTCGCTCAAGGAGATGCGCGACGAGCACAAGGAGTCCGAGGGCAACCCGCAGATGAAGGGTCACCGGCGCAACAAGGCGCGCGAGATCGCGCAGCGCGGCAGCATCAAGGCCGTCCCCCGGGCCGACTTCATCCTGATGAACCCGACGCACTACGCCGTGGCCATACGCTACGACGAGAAGACCATGAGCGCACCGCGTGTGGTCTCCAAAGGCGCCGACCTGCTGGCCATGAAGATCCGCGACATCGGCAAGGCGCACGAGGTGCCGGTGCTGCAGTCGCCCGTGCTGGCGCGCGCGCTCTACGCGCATGCCGAGATCGACCAGGACATCCCCGCCAGCCTCTACACCGCCGTGGCGCAGGTGCTGGCCTACATCTACCGCCTGCGCGCCGCCCTGCGCGGTGAAGGCCCCATGCCCGGTGAACCGCCGCAACCGCAGGTGCCCGCCGGGCTGGACCCGCAAGAACGCAAGACGCCGCCCTCGGCCCAAACCATCCCTGGCACCGCATGAACCCGCTCCTCCAGACCCTGCAACAGCGCGTCGGCCGCCAGGCCGCCATGCTCTCGGGCGTGGCCGCGCCGCTGCTGGTCGTGTCCATCCTGGCCATGATGGTGCTGCCGCTGCCGGCCTGGCTGCTCGACATCCTGTTCACCATCAACATTGCCGTCGCATTGATGGTGATGATGGTGGCCGCCTACATGCTGCGCCCGCTGGATTTCGCCTCCTTCCCGGCCGTGCTGCTGCTGACCACGCTGATGCGCCTCTCGCTCAACGTGGCCTCCACGCGTGTGGTGCTGCTTGAGGGCCACACCGGCGCCGGCGCCGCCGGTGCGGTGATCGAGGCCTTCGGCCACTTCCTGATCGGCGGCAACTTCGCGGTGGGTCTGATCGTCTTCGCCATTCTCGTGGTGATCAACTTTGTGGTCGTCACCAAGGGCGCCGAGCGCATTGCCGAGGTGTCTGCGCGCTTTGCGCTGGACGCCATGCCCGGCAAGCAGATGGCGGTGGACGCCGACCTCTCCGCCGGCATCATCGACGAGAAGGAAGCCAAGCGCCGCCGCGCCGAGGTGAGCGAGGAGGCCGACTTCTTCGGCTCCATGGACGGCGCCTCCAAGTTCGTGCGCGGCGACGCCATCGCCGGCATCCTCATCCTCTTCATCAACATCATCGGCGGCTTCGCCGTCGGCATGCTGCAGCACAACCTGAGCGCCGGCCAGGCTGCCGACAGCTACATCCTGCTGGCCGTGGGCGACGCGCTGGTGGCGCAGATCCCCGGCCTGCTGATCTCGGTCTCGGCCGCCATGGTGGTCTCGCGCGTGGGCAAGGAGCAGGACCTGGGCCGCCAGATCGCCGACCAGATGTTCGTCTCGCCGCGCGCGCTGGGCATCACCGCCGGCATCCTGGGCGTGCTGGGCCTGATCCCCGGCATGCCCAACCTGGTCTTCCTCTCCGTCGCCGGCCTGATCGCCTACGCCGCCTGGGTGCTGGCGCACAAGCCCGCGCCCACCGAGGAACCCGTCGCGGCGCCGGTGGCGCCGGGCGACGGCGAAGCCAGCTGGGACGACCTGCAGCCCGTGGACCAGCTCGGCCTGGAACTGGGCTACCGCCTGATCACGCTGGTGGACAAGAACCGCTCGGGCGACCTGCTCACCCGCATCAAGGGCGTGCGCCGCAAGTTCGCTCAGGAAGTGGGTTTCCTGCCCCCGCCCGTGCACGTGCGCGACAACCTCGAACTCAAGCCCAGCGGCTACCGCATCAGCCTGCGCGGTGTGGTCGTCGGCGACGGCGAGGCCTTCCCCGGCATGTACCTGGCGATCAACCCGGGCGGCATCACCACGCCGCTGATCGGCACCGCCACCATCGACCCGGCCTTCGGCCTGCCTGCGCACTGGATCGACGAGCGCCAGAAGGAGGCGGCCCAGATGGCCGGCTTTACCGTCGTTGATTCCGAGACCGTGATGGCGACCCATTTATCACACCTGATGCAGGTCCACGCCGCCAAGCTGCTCAGCCGGACCGAGACCCAGCAGCTGGTTGAGCACGTTGCCCGGCTGGCGCCGAAACTGATCGAAGAAGTGGTCCCGAAGATGATCTCGATCGCCGTGTTCCAGAAAGTCCTGCAGTTGCTGCTGGAGGAGTCGGTGCACATCCGCGACATCCGCACCATCATCGAAACCATTGCCGAGCACGCCCCCGCCACGACCGACCCGGTCGAACTGGCCAAGCGCGTGCGCGTGGCCCTCTCGCCGGCCATCGTGCAGCAGATCTACGGGCCGTCCAAGGAGCTCGACGTCATCGCCATCGACCCGCCACTGGAACGCCTGCTGGTGCAGGCCCTGGGCCATGCCGGCGGCCCGGCCCTGGACCCCGGCGTGGCGGACATGCTCACGCGCAACGCCGCCACCGTGGCCATGAAGCAGGAAGAGACCGGCGTGCCGGCCTGCCTGCTGGTGCCCGACCCGATCCGCAATTCGATCGCGCGCCTGGTGCGCCGCGCCGCGCCGCGCATGCAGGTGCTGGCGCACAGCGAGATCCCTGACACCCATTCCATCCGCATCGGCCCGATCCTTCGAGGTGCCCTGACATGAACATCCAACGCTTTTACGCTGCCACCGCCCGCGAAGCCCTGGCCAAGGCCCGCATGGTTTTCGGCGACGGCACGCTGATCCTCTCCAACCGCCAGACCCCGCAGGGCATCGAAGTGGTGGCCACCACCGAGGAATCGTTGGCCACGCTGGACCAGAGCGTCCCCGCCGCTGCCGCCGCACCGACGGCCCCGGCCGCCGCCGCATCGGTCCGCGCCAGGATGTCCGCCGTGCGCGTCGACCCCCAGACCCCGGTGGAAGACGACGCCGCCCAGCTGGCCATGAGCACCCTGTCCTTCCAGGACTATGTGCGTGAACGCATGCTGCAGCGCCGCGCCGAAGCCCAGCAACAGGCCAAGGCCATGCCGACACCCATGTCGGCCCGCCCCGCCTACGAGATCATCCCGCCCGATCCCGAGGTCGCTCCGCAGCCCCCGCGCAAGGCCGTGGCCGCCCCCCTGCCGCAGCCCGTCGCTGCGGCGCCCGTGGCCGCAGCCCCGGCCGCCGTGCCGCACGGCCTGGTCAACGAGCTCCACGCCATGAAGGAGATGATCGAGGAGCGCTTCGGCACCCTGGCCTGGCTGGGCCAGACCCGGCAGAGCCCGATCCGCGCCAACCTCACGCTCAAGCTCATCCGCTCCGGTTTTTCGCCCGCCCTGGCGCGCGCCGTGCTCAGCATGATGCCGGACGACGCCAACCCGGCCGAGGCCATGCACTGGCTGCTGGGCATCCTGCAGCGCAACATCAAGACCGACGCCGGCGGCCCGGCGCTCAAGGACGAAGGCGGCGTCTTCGCCCTGGTCGGCACCACCGGCGTGGGCAAGACCACCACCGCCGCCAAGCTGGCCGCACTGTGCGCACGCACGCACGGCGCCGGCAGCGTGGGCCTGATCACACTCGACAGCTACCGTATCGGCGCGCACGAGCAGCTGCGCGCCTACGGCCGCATGCTGGGCGTGGTGGCCCACATGGCGCACGACCGCGCCGCCCTGCAGGACCTGCTGGGCCTGCTGTCCAACCGCAAGATGGTCATCATCGACACCACCGGCGTGGCCCCGCGCGACCCGCGCAAGCGCGACATCCTCGATGTCCTGAACCTGCCGCAGATCAAGCGCCTGCTGGTGCTCAACGCCGCCAGCCATGGCGACACCCAGGACGAGGCCGTGGCCAACTTCGGCGCCAGGCAGGCCGTGCTGACCAAGATCGACGAGGCCGTCAAGCTCGGCCCCGCGCTCGACACCGTCATCCGCAACCACCTGGTGCTGCGCGGCGTCAGCAGCGGCCAGCGCGTACCCGAGGACTGGGAGCGCGCCGACGCCGAGCAACTGGTCCGGCTGTCCATGCGCTCCTCGGGCAAATCGGCCCACGACCCGCAGATGGCTGAACTGGGCCTGTATTTCGCGCAAGCCGGCGCCCAGAGCGTCCACGCGCAGGGACGCCTGCATGCGTGACACCGACAGCCACCAGGCCGCCGGTCTGGCCGTCCTGGCCGCCGAGCACAGGCCGCGCATCGTCGCCCTGGCCAGCCATGGCGACCACCGCAGCGAGCTGCCCCTGCTGTGGCAGCTGTGCGCGGCCTGGACGGCGCTGGACTACCCTGTGCTGGTGCTCGACGCCCACATACGCGAGACCGAACAGGCCCCCGGCCTGCAACAGCTGCTGCTGGACGGTGACGAACTGAGTCATCTCGGCCAGGGCCTGCAAGACTGGCCCATCGTGCCCGCCGCCCTGGGCCTGACCGCCCTGGGCACGCCCCAGGCCAGACCGCCGGCCAGCGCCAGCGCCGAACGCGTGCGCCAGCTGGCCGAACGCTTCCACGATTACGAACTGATCCTGCTCTACGCCCCGGCGCACGAACTGGCGCGCTCGCTGCCCGGCAGCGGCCTGTCGCCGCTGCTTCCGGTCTCGGCCAACGACGCCGCCCTGCTGAGCGCCTACCATGCGCTCAAGCAATTGTTGAACCTGGGCAAACTTAGGCCTACCATCGTGAGCGTGATGGACGACTCCGCCCTGGCCACCCGTGTCTCGGGACACAGCATCAGCAGGAACCTGCAGGACTGTGCCCGGGATTTCCTCGCCTGCGAGGTCCCGGCACTGACGGTCTGCCCCACCCAGCCCGACGAGGTCCAGCGCCTGGCGCTGCGCACCCTGGAACATGCGCTGCAGGCGCCGCGCTGGAACCCGCCGCACACGGCGCCCCGCGAAGCCCGGGCCGTGAGGAGCCTCTGATGTACACCGCCAAAGGCCAGCTCGACCGCGACGCCCTGATCCGGCAGTACTCGCCGCTGGTGCGCCGACTGGCCCACCACATGATGGCCAAGCTGCCGCCCAGCATCCAGGTCGACGACCTGATCCAGGTCGGCCTGATCGGACTGTCCGAGGCGCTGACCCGCTTCGAGGCCAGCCAGGGCGTGCAGTTCGAGACCTTCGCCACCCAGCGCATCCGCGGCGCCATGATCGACGAGCTGCGCGAGAACGACTGGATGAGCCGCGGCTCGCGCAAGAGCCAGAAAGAGATCGAGGCGGCGCTCACCCGCCTGGAACACAAGCTGGGCCGCTCGGCCAGCGAGTCCGAGATCGCCGCCGAACTGGGCATGGAACTGCTCGAATACCAGGCCCTGCTCTACAAGGTCAAGGGCACGCAGCTGGTCTACCTGGAAGACATGAGCGGCAACAGCGAGGGCGAAGACGGCTTCCTCGACCGCCACATGGTCGACGGCGACGCCGACCCCATGCAGATGCTGCGCAACCAGCGCATCCGCAGCGCGCTGGTCACCGCCATCAAGGGCCTGCCCGAGCGCGAGCAGTACATCATGAGCATGTACTACGAGCAGGACATGAACCTCAAGGAGATCGCCGCCGTGCTGGGCATCACCGAATCGCGCGTGTGCCAGCTGCACAGCCAGTCGATTGCGCGGCTGCGGGCGAAGATGCGGTCGCATTGAGAATGCGCCACACGTGAAAAAGGGCTGCATCGTGCAGCCCTTTTTCTTTTGGCGCCGAATTTGTTAACGATTGGGGTTAGCTGGTGCCGTAGACGATCCTCTATCGACGGATGAGCTGGAAGGCGCCCTGAGTGAGTTCACAATTTTCTGAACGGATGTCAGCTAAATACGAGACGCCTCCATTACCTCATCCGGTGTGGCCATCCCGGTTCTTAGCTGCCCGCGCTTCCACAATAAGTAACCCATTTCCGGGCTATTCGAGTGGATAATTTTTAAGTTCTTGTCTGTCAACATTGAAACTGACAACATATTTTCTTGGGAGTCTGGCCCGCCTTTCAAGATGTACCTTATCTCGGTTCCTTGATCAGAAAATCGCTGATATTCAAGAACCTTGTTGCCTTGATATGCGCTCGCCAAAATCGTGTCCTGCTTGATTTCATACGTGACCAAAGCCATGTATCCGGATGCCAACCCGAACCACTGGACAAGATTGTCGACATTCGACGGTCGCGGCGAACTCACAAGAGACTCTTCTGTCGCTGCGGCGTCGATGATCCATGTGCCATCAAGTTTGCTCGACGACTCGAAAGCAGCAGACCTATTGCAAAACACACTGACAAGCAAACAAATTGCGATTAAGTTCTTTAGCATTGGCTCACCCATTCTCAAATCGTCCAACGTTTTGGGCCAGTCGACACCGCAGATGGTCGACTCGGAGCCGAAGAGTTAAAGCGCGCATTTATTCGGTGAAGTGCCATCAGAAATTCAGCGGAACAGTTGCAGCATGAACATGGGATCGTCCAGCAAAAAAACGATAGGCACCATCGCCCAATTAAGAAGGATCCCAACTACAAAATACTTCTTTAAAAACGCATATAAGGACCCGCCTAAAGAAATGGTGACAGCAAGCAGTGTTTTTCCAATAAACGCTGTAGTCGAGGCTCCTTGTGCAGCAGCGACACCAAAGCCAAACCACAAGATGACAATAAATCCCCCACCGATCAGACCAATCACCCAAAAGCTCCAGGCAAGTATCTTTATGCCTATCTGATTCGTGTCTGAACCGGGCTCGGTCGACTTATCGTCAGAGCTCTGTGACTGCTGCATCATGCGAGGTTCAACGTGATATGGACCGCAAAAGAGCGGAATAACATGAACGGATGTTCATCCTGGCGCCTCCCTTGCTGCAAGTTCAGTGCTTGTTTTGTTTGAAGAACTCAAACCAATATAGCGCAGAGCTGCGCTCCTAACAAACCGGCAAACCCCGCGGTGTTTCCAGCCGTAACAAAAAAGGCTGCCATCGGCAGCCTTTCAACATGGACGTCACGTGCGACTCACCTCCCCGCCACCGCCAGCACCGCCTTGGGGTTGGTACTGGCGATCGCCAGCAAGGTCCGCGCCGCGCCGCTGGGCTGCTTGCGCCCCTGCTCCCAGCCTTGCAGGGTACGGACGGAAACACCAAGCAGGCTGGCAAACTGTGACTGGGACAAGCCCGTGGCCTCACGGGCCTCGGTGGCCGACGAGACCACAACCTTGCCTCTGCCAGCCTGCATGTCCCTGATCGATTGGAGTATCTCCGCGCCAATATCGCGCTTCGCCTCGAACGCGGCTATTTCGGCAGAGCTAAGTTTTTTAAGTTTCGAGGGCACGACGGATCTCCTTGAGAGTGTCCAGAGAAATGTTCTCCGACTTCGACTTTGCGTACAGGGTGAGAAGGTAAACCTCGCCGGCTTCGTTTCTGGTGAGATAGATGATGCGCACGCCGCCCGACTTGCCAGTACCTCCCTTGCCCACCGCACCTTGCGAACGCCTCCAGAACCACGTATCACAGCGCCAGCATCCGGGTTGACAGCGATGAACGAAGCAAACTCAGCGCGCTCGTCTTCGTCCCAATACCGAGGCCACAGACGCTGGAAGATGGGGCTCTCGACAACGGTAAGCATCACGTGACTATACGCCTAAGGCGCATAGATATCCAGCCTCCCGCGATCCATGTAGGCACAAAAAAGGCTGCCCACGGCAGCCCTTGTGTCGGGAGCGCTTCAACTCAGGCTGAAAACGCCTTGTAGCTGCTGGCGCGACCGACCGGCGCATAGGTGCTCTTGCGCGTGGCCGGCACCAGGGCGTTGAGGGCGCTTTCGACCATCACGCTGCGGCGGATCAGGTTTTCGCGCTGGATGGACAGCAGGCCGGCCAGCTTCTTGAGGCGCGCGAGCAATTCCGGGCTGGCCTGCTGCGGCCTGCCCATCTGCTCCATGAAGGCGGCAAAGTCGCTGGCGGCCTGGCGCAGCGCCTGGCTGGCGCTTTCCAGGGCATGCGGCTCGCCCGTGGCCACGGCCGCAGCCACGGCATCGCATTGCAGCTCGATCAGGAACAGCGGTTTTTCAATCTCGGCGGGCAGCATGGGTTCTTTCCGTAGGGGATCAGTTCTGCGTGCGGTTCAGCATTTCCTGGGCGTTGGACAGCAATTTGTCGGCGATCACTTCGGGGTTGACGACATAGGTGCCGTCCTCGATGGCCTGACGCACCGCATTGACCTTCTCGGTGTCGATGTCGGCGGCCTCGCCCCGGTTGGCCTGCGCGAGGTTGCGCACCGCGGTGGAGACGGTGACCGCCACGCCGCTGGAACTGGCCGTGCTGGCGGCCGTGGCCGCCGCTTCCTTTTTCGCAGGTGCAGCCGCGCCGGACGCCGCCGCCGGCGGTGTCGAAACTTTGGGCAAATCTGCCGGTTGACCTACTTTCATCGCGTTCTCCAAAACTGCCGCAGGTAGAAGCTACCCGCCGGAAGGGCATGTTTTGCCCCGTACGTTGGGTATCGGCAGCATCATGACTGACTTGAGGCTTTTCTCCGCTTTTCCTTCGTTTGACGCGCTCACATCTCGATCTGGACTGTGCGGGCATCCAGAACCGTGGCAGTAAGCACGCGCCCACTGTCGATCCGGACCCTGGCCAGCTGGCCTACCACCCCCGGCGACAGGGCCTGGGCCTGGGAGCTGATCTGGAAACCCCCGCCCTGCACCAGCACCCGCACCTGGGCGCCGGCCTGGAAGACCTGGGCGGGGCGCACCATGTTCTGGCGCAGGGTCTGGCCGGTGCCCAGGGCGCGGGCGGCCACCTGGCCCTGCCAATCACCCGGCCCGGCCAGCGCGGGGCTGGGCTCGGCCGCCCAATCCACCTCGGCCAGCATCACATCGTCGGCCTCCAGGGCACGGCCCGGCGCCACGTCACGGCGCAGCACCCAGGCCGATCCGGTGGCCTTGACGCTCACCGGCATGAAAACATTCCAGCGCACGGCGCCGTCCAGGCAGCGCAGGCCGATGCGGCCCTGGCCCCAGAGACGGCTGCCCGGCGGCAGATAGGCTTCGACGCGCGCGCAGGGGGCCAGCTTCAGGCGGCTGTCCAGCGCCCCCAGCGTGGCCTGCAGGCGCACGGGTTGTCCGATGCGGGTCGCCTGGGTGGACAGGGCCTGGTCCACCCAGCGCTGGGCCAGCGCCGGCAACTGGGCCTCGCCGCTCACGGCCTGGGCCTGGGCCGGCAGCTGGACACAAGCCCAGGCGAGCAGGGCCAGCGCGGCGCGTGCCCACATCGTTCTGCCTGTCTGATTCACCTGCATGAGCTGCGCCTCCTGTCCGAGCGTCGTCGTGGGGTGTTACAAAAAAGTGCTCAGGACTCCACCCACATTGCCGACTATACGTACAGGCCCAGCGCGTAAAGCCGGCAAATGCGCAGCTTTCCCCCTGTATTTCGGGGGCTCGATCATTCAAGTTCTTCCCATAATTTCCGTACGGGGTCCCAGCCAGCGCCCGCCCCAGGGGCCCCACCGACCGCAGAGGTGATCACCATGTTCGACAAACTGACAGGCACACTGGACTTCCAAGGGAAGGCCCTGGTGCTGCGCGCCGAACGCCAGCGCACCATCGCCAGCAACATCGCCAATGCCGACACCCCGGGCTACGTGGCCCGTGACTTCAATTTCCGCGAGGCCATGAGCCAGGCCCTCGACAGCTCCAGCGCCGCCGGTCTGGCCCAGCCCACGGCCAGCGCCCCCGACCCGCGCCACCTGCCGCTCACGGCCAGCGGCAGCGCGCTGGGCTCCAAGCTCGGCTATGGCGTGCAGACCCAGCCGGCCATGGACGGCAACAGCGTGGACCTGGACCGCGAGCGCGGCAATTTCGTCGACAACGCGGTGCGCTATGAATCCACCCTGCGTTTCATTAACGGCACTTCGCGCACGATCTTGAGCGCGATCTCCGGCCAGTGAGCCACTGCACCGGCGCCTAAGAAAGACCATCATGTCCATGTTCTCCATCTTCGGGGTTTCGGGCAGCGCGATCAGCGCGCAGTCCCAGCGTCTCAACGTGGTGGCCAGCAACCTGGCCAATGCCGACGCCGTGGCCGGCCCCGACGGCCAGACCTACAAGGCCCGCCAGGTGACCTTCGAAACCGTGCTGATGGACTCCGCGTCCTCGGCCGGCGTCAAGGTCAGCGGCATCAAGGAAGACCAGACGCCGGCACGCCGTGTGTTCGAACCCACCCACCCCTCGGCCGACGCCGAAGGCTACGTGAGCCACTCCAACGTGAACCCGGTGGAGGAGATGGTCAACATGATCTCGGCCTCACGCTCCTACCAGAACAACGTCGAAGTCATGAACACCGCCAAGACCCTGCTGCTCAAGACGCTGCAGCTCGGCCAGTAAACGGACCGCGCAGGACAACACCATGGTCACCAGCGTCAGCAACACCAGCAGCCCGACGACCACGTCGTCGGGCAAGACGACCAACGACGCAGCCTCGATGCAGGACCGCTTCCTCAAGCTGCTGGTCGCGCAGATCAACAACCAGGATCCGCTCAACCCGATGGACAACGCGCAGATGACCACGCAGATGGCACAGATCAACACGGTCAACGGCATCCAGCAGGTCAACGAAACGCTCCAGGGCATGGCCAGCCAGTTTGCGTCCATGCAGGTGCTGCAGGCCGCATCGCTGGTCGGACACGAGGTGCTGCTGCCCGGCAACACCCTGACTCGCGACGCCACCACAGGCACGGTCGGCTCGGCCTTCGATCTGGGCGGCAACGCCTCGCAAGTGAAGATCGAGATCCTCTCGCCGGTCGGCGACGTGCTCGGGACCCTCAATTCAAGCGCCATGACCGCCGGACGTCATTTCTTCAGCTGGGACGCCTCGGCTTACGGGAACTACACCAGCCTGAGCTACCGCATCACCGCCGGCAACGGACAGCAGAGCGTGGCAGCGACGCCCTACACCACCGACAGGGTGCTTGCCGTGGGCGCCTCCAACGGCTTGGTGTCGGTTGATCTCCAGAGCGGCGCCAGCATTCCCTATTCACGCATCACCGCCATCCTCTAACAAACCTACAGGAATCCATCATGGCTTTTCAGACAGGTCTATCCGGCTTGAACGCTTCCAGCAAGAACCTGGACGTGATTGGCAACAACATTGCCAATGCCAACACCACGGGGATGAAATCTTCGCGCGCCGAGTTTTCCGACCTGGTGGCATCGTCCATCGGCGCGGGCGGCGGCAACACCGCCGGCCTGGGCGTCGCCGTGGACACGATCGCCCAGCAGTTCACGCAGGGCACCATCTCCATCACCGGCAACACGCTGGACGTGGCCGTCAACGGCGCCGGCTTCTTCCCGCTGCAGATGCCCGACGGCACCATCGCCTACACGCGCGCCGGCAACTTCAAGATGGACAACACCGGCACCATCGTGACCAACTCCGGCGCCAAGGTGCTGGGCTACCCGACCACCACGGCCGGTGTCGCCACCAGCACCACCGCCAGGCCGCTGGTGATGCCCACGGGCGCGCCCATCCCGGCACAGACGACCACCAGCATCACGGCCCAGTTCAACCTGGACGCCGGCGCCTCCACGGTCTACAACGCCGTCACCAACACCCCGCCGTACACGACCTATGGCACCGCGTTGAACGTCTTCGACTCGCAAGGTGCGTCCGTCCCTTTCACGATGAACTTCACGCGCGCGGCGGCGACGGTCGGACCACCGGCCCTGGACAACTGGCAGGTGCGGGATTCCGCCGGCGCCCTGCTGCTGGACACGGGCGGCAACCCCATCACCCTGAGTTTTGACACGACCGGCGCCCTGGTGGCGCCCGTCGTGAATCCATCGGTATCCATCGCGACCCCGTCCCCTACCACGCCGAACATCGTGACCACCCTGAATTTTTCGGGCGCCACCCAGTTTGCCGCCTCGTTCGGCGTCACCGACCTGACCCAGAACGGCTATACCGCCGGCTCTTTTGTCGGCATGAGGATTGCCGAAACCGGCGTGATCACTGCGCGCTACTCGAACGGGCAGACCCAGGCCAACGGCATGCTGGCCCTGGCCGATTTCCGCAACCTCCAGGGCCTGGCGCCCGTCGGCGGCAACAACTGGGTAGAGACCTACGCCTCGGGCCAGCCCCTGATGGGCCAGCCGGGACAGGGCAAGTTCGGCGTGACGCGCGCCGGCGCGCTGGAAGATTCCAACGTCGACCTCACCGCCGAGCTGGTCAACATGATGACCGCGCAACGCGCCTACCAGGCCAACGCCCAGACCATCAAGACGCAGGACCAGGTGCTGCAGACCCTGGTCAACCTGCGCTGATACCGAAAACGGCTGAAGGAGACCTGCCATGGACCGCCTGATCTACACCGCGATGACCGGGGCCAACGCCGCCGCGCACCGGCAGTCGGTGCTCTCCAACAACCTGGCCAACGTGTCGACCAACGGTTTTCGCGCCGAGCTCTCGGCCTACCGCGCCGTGCCCCTGCGCGGCGAAGGCGCCACCACACGCGTGTTCGCGCTGGAGGCGACCTCGGGCCACCGCGACGCCCCCGGCCCGGCCCAGCGCACCGGCCGCGATCTGGACGCCATGCCGCAGGGCAGCAGCTGGTTCGCCGTGCAGGGCCTGGACGGCACCGAGGCCTACACGCGCAGCGGCGGCTTCGAAGTCTCACCCCAGGGTGTGCTGCAGACCAGCAACGGCCTGTCCGTGCTGTCCGACGGCGGCGCGCCCATCACCGTGCCCAACGACTCGGTCATCAGCCTGGGCTTCGACGGCACCATCAGCGCGCGCACCGGCAACCAGCCCTCGACCACCGTGGGCCGCCTCAAGCTGGCCACCCCCACCGCAGAAGACCCGCTCAAGCGCGGCGACGACGGCCTGTTCCGCCCGCAATCGGGCGCGCCCCTGCCCAACGACGCCAACGCCCGCATGCTGGTGGGCGTGCTCGAGGGCTCCAACGTGAACGCGGTGGAGACCATGGTGGGCATGATCCAGACCGCGCGCCAGTTCGAAGTGCAGATGCGCCTGATGCAGACCGCCGAATCCAACGACCGCTCCGCCGGTCAACTGCTCAGCCTGCAAGGCTGAAGCCACACCTAGGAAACCACCATGTTCAATTCCCTGTGGATCGCCAAGACCGGCATGGAAGCCCAGCAGATGCAGCTGGACGTCATCTCCAACAACCTGGCCAACTCGTCCACCAACGGCTTCAAGCGCGCGCACGCCGTGTTCGAAGACCTGATGTACCAGAACCTGCGCCAGGTCGGCTCCAGCACCTCGGAACAGTCGCAACTGCCCACCGGCCTGCAGGTGGGCCTGGGTGTGCGCACCGTGTCCACCAGCCGCAGCTTCACGCAGGGCAGCCTGCAGCAGTCGGGCAACGGCCTGGACGTGGCCATCCAGGGCAACGGTTTCTTCCAGATCACCATGCCCGACGGCACCCTCAACTACACCCGCGACGGTTCCTTCCAGGTCAACGCCCAGGGCCAGCTCGTCACCAGCAACGGCCTGCCGGTGGCCAACGGCATCACGGTGCCGGCCAACGCCACCAATGTCTCGATCTCGGCCGACGGCAACGTCACCGCCACCATTCCCGGCACCGTCGCGCCGCAGCCCATCGGCACCATTCCGCTGGCCAGCTTCATCAACCCGGCCGGTCTGGACCCGCGCGGCCAGAACCTCTATGCCGAAACGGCCGCCTCGGGCCAGCCCAACACCGGCACGCCCGGCGCCAACGGCCTGGGCCAGCTCATGCAGGGTTTTCTCGAAACCTCCAACGTCAATGTGGTGCAGGAGCTGGTCGGCATGATCCAGACCCAACGCGCCTACGAGATGAATTCCAAGGCCATCCAGACCTCGGACCAGATGCTGCAGAAGCTGGGACAGCTGTGATGAAACACCTCACGCTCATGCTGGGCGCCACTGTCCTGGTCGGCTGCTCCGCCATGCCCAGGCCGGCGAACGTGGACTTCGCCGAGCCGCGCGTGACGCAGGCGCCGGCGCTTGTCGCGGCGCGGCCGGTGACGGGCAGCCTGTTCCTGCCCGCCAGCTACCGCCCCACTTTCGAGGACCGGCGCGCGCGCCTGGTCGGCGACACCGTGACCATCCGCATCGTCGAGAACGTCACGGCCAGCCAGAAATCCGGCTCCACCGCCAACCGCAGCAGCAGCATCGACGGCAGCATCACCGCGGTGCCCGGCATGACCTTCCCAGGCACCGCTGCCGAGAACAATTTCCGCATCGGCGCGGCCAGCAAGGCAGATTTCTCGGGCAAGGGGGGCACGGAAGCGGCCAACACCTTCTCGGGCGCCATCACGGCCACCGTGGCCGAGGTGCTCCCCAACGGCCACCTGGTCGTTACGGGAGAAAAACAGATCGGCCTGAACCACAACGTGGACGTACTGCGTTTCACCGGCACCGTCGATCCGCTGGCCATCCTGCCCGGCAGCATCGTCAACTCCAGCGCCGTGGCCAATGTCCGCGTCGAGTCCAGGGGCCGCGGTCCGCAGCATGAAGCGCAGACAGTAGGCTGGTTAACCCGGTTCTTTTTGAATATTTCGCCGTTCTAGGCGCTTGCAGAATCAGCCATGACGGCTTCAACCTTTCCCGCCAGAACTTGAGCTCCGCACCATGAACACCGGCCCCCTCCCCTCCATGCTCGCCGCTCTTTGCCGCGGCGCCGTGCTGCTGGGCCTGTGCCTGCTGGCCACCCAGCCCGCGCTGGCCGGTCGCATCAAGGAAGTGGCCGCCATCGAAGGCGTGCGCAGCAACCAGCTCACCGGCTTCGGCCTGGTGATCGGCCTGGACGGCACCGGCGACCAGACCACGCAGATGCCCTACACCACGCAGACGATGAGCAACTACCTGCAGCAGATGGGCATCGCCCTCTCGCCGGACCTTGCCTCGCGCCTGCAGCTCAAGAACGTCGCCGCCGTGCTGGTGACGGCCCAGCTGCCGGCCTTCGCGCGCCCCGGCCAGAACATGGACGTGACTGTCTCCTCCATGGGCAATGCCAAGTCGCTCAAGGGCGGCACCCTCATCTCCACGCCGCTGCGCGGCGCAGATGGTCAAGTCTATGCGCTGGCCCAGGGCAGCCTGGTCATCGCCGGCGCCGGCGCTGCCGCCGGCGGCAGCAAAGTGCAGATCAACCACCTGAGCGCAGGCCGCATTCCCGGCGGGGCGCAGATCGAGCGTGCCGTGCCCACGCCGCTGCTCGAAGGCGACAGCATCCGGCTCGGCCTCGAAGCCAGCGACTTCCAGACTGCACGCCGTGTGGCCGTCGCCATCAACACCCGCTTCGGCGACGGCGTGGCCCGCGCGCTCGACGGCCGCACGGTGGACGTGCGCGCACCCACCGAACCCAATGACCGCATCAGCTTCCTGGCCGAACTCGAGGAGCTGCCGCTGGAAAACTCGGTGCCGAAGGCCTTGGTGGTGATCAACTCGCGCACCGGCTCCATCGTGCTCAACCAGGCCGTGACCCTGGGCCCCTGCGCCATCGCGCACGGCAATCTCTCGGTCAGCATCAGTTCCACGCCCGTCATCAGCCAGCCCGGCCCCCTGTCCTCGGGGCAGACCGTGGTGGCCGAGAAAGCCAATATCGAGATCCGCCAGGAACCCGGCATCCTGATCCAGGTGCCCGCCGCACCCAAGCTGGCCGACGTGGTGCGCGCGCTCAACGCCCTGGGCGCCACGCCGCAGGACCTGCTGGCCATCCTGCAGGCCATCAAGGCCGCAGGCGCGCTCAACGCCGAACTGGAAGTGATATGAAGACCACCCCCGTCGGCGGCCCACTGCGTGTGGCCCCTTCCCACCCTCAAGGGGGCAACGCCAGTGGCCCGGCAAAGCCGGTTCCACGGCGTTCTGGGCTTGCGTCTTTTCACGCACATCGTTTTGACAGCGACGAGGCTGAGGCCCCCTGATGCGGACTCACCCAATCAGCAACTCGCTGGCCGCCGATGGCGCCAGCCTGAACCGCCTGAAGTTCCAGGCCGGGCAGTCCACTCCCGAGTCCGTCAAGGAAACCGCCAAGCAGTTCGAGGCGCTCTTCATGCGCGAGCTGCTCAAGAGCATGCGCGAGGCCAGCGCCGCCATGAAAAGCGGCATGCTGGACAGCCCGGGCGGCGACCTGGGCACGGACCTGCTGGACCAGCAGTTCGCCGTGCAGATGGCCGGCCAACCCGGCGGTCTGGCCGAAGTGATTGCCAGACAGCTGATGCAGCAGATGGGCATGAAGGACAAGGCCGGCGCCACACCCGGGACCGACGGCGCGGTCACACCCGTGCCGGCACCTGCGGCCGCGCGCGGTTTCGTGCAGCAGCACGGCGCTGCCGCCCAGGAGGTGCAGCGCAGCAGCGGCCTGCCCGCCAGCTACCTGCTGGGCCAGGCCGGGCATGAGAGCGGCTGGGGCCAGCGCGAGATCCTCATGAAGGACGGCAGCTCTTCGAACAATCTCTTCGGCATCAAGGCCGGCGCCGACTGGAAGGGCAAGGTGGCCGAGGTCACCACGACCGAGTACACGGACGGCGTGCCGCACAAGACCGTGGCGCGTTTCCGCGCCTACGACACCCCTGCCGAATCCTTCCGCGACTTCGCCAACCTGATCGGCAACAGCCCACGCTACGCGCAGGCACGCCAGCAGACCGGCTCGGTGCAGGGCTGGACCCAGGGCCTGCAGGACGCCGGTTATGCCACCGACCCGGACTATGCGACCAAACTCAGTCGCGCGATCAACACCACGCTGCGGCTGCAGCGGGCCCAAGGCTGAGGTAGAGCTTCATGAGCAGCATCATCAACATCGGCGTGACCGCCCTGACGGCCAATCAGAATGCGTTGCAGACCATCGGCAACAACATTGCCAATGTCAACACCCCCGGCTATTCGCGCCAGCAGGTGCAGCTGCAGAACATCCCCGGCCAGTTCACCGGCAGCGGCTATTTCGGCAAGGGCGTCGATGTCCTGACGGTCAAGCGCATCTATGACGATTTCCTGACGCGCCAGGCCGCCACCGCGCAGTCCGTGTCCGCCAGCGACGCGACCCGCTACAGCTACATGAAGCAGCTGGAAAGCCTGTTCCCCGGTGGCGCCAACGGCCTGGGCGCCGCCGTCAGCGACATGCTCAACTCCTTCTCCGACATCGCCAACGCCCCCACCGACCTGACCGCGCGTTCCGTGGTGCTGGCGCGCGCCGACGAGATGGCCAGCCGCTTCCGCGCCATGGCCGACGCCATGAACGAGCTGCGCATCGGCACCACCAGCCAGCTCGACGTCGACGTCAAGGCCGTCAACAACCTGGCCACCCAGATCGGCCAGGCCAACGAGAAGATCGCCCTGGCGCTGGGCAGCGGCCAGCCCCCCAACGACCTGCTGGACCAGCGCGACCAGCTGATCCGCGATCTGAACAAATATGTCCAGACGACCAATATCGCCGCCGACGATGGCAGCCTGAACATCTTTCTGGCCGGCAGCCAGCCGCTGGTGCTGGGCAAGACCGTGTCGCCCGTGGGCATCCTGCACCAGGACCCGTACGGCGACCCCACCAAGGCCAAGCTCACCATCACCACCGGCGGCGTGGCCCGCGTGCTGGAAGAGTCCACGCTGGGGGGCGGAGAAATGGCCGGCCTGCTGCGCTTCCAGAACACCGACCTGACCAATGCCAGCAACCTGCTGGGACGCATGGCGCTGGCCATCGGCAGCAAGATGAACGAGCAGCAGTCCCTGGGGCTGGACCTCAATGGCAACCCCGGCAACCCGCTGTTCAACCTGGCCGCCATCCCCGCGGCGCTGCCCCAGAAAACGCCGGCCAACGCCGGCACGGCCGCCTTGAGCGTCAGCATCCAGACCAACCCCTCGGGCACCACATCGTTCCTGGCCAGCAACTACGATTTCACGTTCGCCAGCGCCACCACGGGCACCATCACCCGGCTGTCCGACGGCGTGCAGACCCCCTTTGACTTCGGCGCCACCAACCCGGTGTTGCTCGACGGCTTCCAGATCCAGCAAAGCGGCGCGGCCGCGGCCGGAGACCGCTTCCTCGTCACGCCCTATGCCGGCGCCGCGCGCGGCATCAACACGGCCTTCAGCTCTCCCAAGGATCTGGCGATGGCCAGCCCACTGGCCGCCAGCGCAGGCGCCACCAACACCGGGGCCTTGACGCTGCAGAGTCTCACGGTTCGGACGGTTCCCATCCCGCCGGCCGTCACGCTGACCTTTACCGGTCCGGGGACCTACACGCGCTCGGACACCGGCGCCACCGCCTACGCTTATGTGCCGGGTCAGGCCATCGAGTACACGGTGCCGCCGACCACGCCGCAAACCGGCTGGTCGCTCACGCTCAAAGGCATCCCGAAGGCGGGGGACACCTACACGGTGAATGCCAACCCCTATCCGCGGCTGGATGCAGGCAACGCCCAGGCCATGCTGAATCTGCGCGATCTGGCGATGTTCGACGGCGGACCGCTGACCGACGGCTACGCCAGCGTGATCGCCGAGATCGGCACCAAGGTGCAGGGCGCCCAGCAGTCCGCCAAGGTGTCGAACGACATTGCCACCAATCTGGAAAAGGACCGCACCAGCGTGGCCGGCGTCAACCTGGACGAAGAAGCCGCACGGATGATCCAGTACCAGCAGGCCTATCAGGCGGCCGGCAAGATGATGCAGATTGCACAGAGCATCTTCGACACCCTGATGGCCTCCTTCTCACGCTGACCGAACGACGCCACAAGGAACGCGCCATGAGACTCGCCACCGCCAACACCTACGACAACACCCTGGCCAACATGACCAACCGCCAGGCCGGCCTGGCCGACCTGCAGGAAAAGCTGTCGGCCGGCAAGAAGGTCGTGCGCCCCAGCGACGATCCGACCGGCGCAGCCCAGGCCGAACGCGCGATGACGCGCTCCTCGCGCGTCGATGTGGAGGTGCGCGCCCTCAACCTGCAGCGCAACTCGGTCGCCGTGGCCGAGGGCACGCTGGGCAACAGCATGGATGCCCTGCAGGCCCTGCGCCAGCTCGTGGTCAGCGCCGGCGACGCGTCCTATACATCCACCGACCGCACCAGCATCGCCCAGGAGATGGCCGGACTGCGCGACCAGCTCTTCGCCTATGCCAACAAGGTGGACAGCAACGGCATCCCCCTGTTCGGCGGGCTCGGCAGCGCGCCGCAGCCCTTCGTCGACGTGCCTGCCGGCGTGGTCTACAACGGCATTCCGGGCGCACGCTCCAGTACCGCCGTTTCCATTCCCGGCACCATGGACGGCCAGGCCGTATGGATGAACGTGCCCACCGGCAATGGCGTCTTCAAGATGAATCTGGGCGCCACCAACACCGGCCAGCTCTGGACCGATGTGGGTCGGGTCCTCACGCCCAGCGCCATCACCGGCAACAACTACACGCTCACCTTCAACGTCAGCGCCACCATCCCGCCCGTCACCACCTATGACGTTTCCATGACCACGGTCACGCCGCCCATCACGACGACCCCGGTGCTGACAGCCCAGCCCTATACCGACGGCCAGGACATCAGCTTTGACGGACTGTCCTTTGTCGCGCGCGGCGTGCCCGCGAACGGCGACACCGTCAACATCACCCCCAGTACGCGCAGCGACCTGTTTGCGGTGCTCGACCAGGCCATTTCCGGCATCAAGGGTTCTGGCAATGGCCACCTGCTGGCGCAAAATCTGTCACTGGCCTTGGCGCAGATAGACAGCGGCATGGAACGCGTGCAGTCGGCGCGAAGCCAGGCCGGCGAACTGCTCAAGCGCGCCGACACCATCGAGGGCACGCAGGGCGAAAAGACCATCCAGCTCGCCGCCGACCGTTCGCGCGCCGAGGACATGGACATGATCAAGGGCATCTCCGAGTTCCAGACCCAGCAGACCGGCTACAGTGCCGCGCTGCAGACTTACGCCCAGATCCAGCGCCTCTCGCTGTTCAACTACATCAGCTGAGCCCGGGGCCTGTTTGCACTGATTTCCTGAGCGCCCCGCCCGCATGAGCGCTTCCGTCCTGGACCATCTGACCCTGGGCCACCGCCTGCTCTGGAACCGCCGCCGCGACATCGCGGGCGTCCAGCTGCTGGTCGAATCCCTGCCCGCAGCCCAAGGCCTCGATGCACGCCATCTGCTGGCCGTGCTGAACGAGCTCTGGCCCGCGCGCGCGCCACAACTCCTGCTGTCCGTGCGCCATCCCGCGCTGCTGCTGGACCTGCTGCAACACGGCCGCCCCGACGGGCCCTGGCTGCTGCTGCCGCCCGAGGCGCTGAGCGACGCCGTGCTGCGCCCGCGCGCGCAGCAGGCCCAGGCACGCGGCCTGCCCCTGCTCTGGCCGGATGCTCCCGGCCTGGCGGCGCCCAACGCTGGACGGCCCGGCCGCTACCGCCTGGACGACGCCGAGGCCCTGCCACCGGGGCAGCTCCTGCTCACCCCCGCCAGCCGTGCGCAGGCCTGTACCGCGCTGGACCAGCGCGGTGCCTGGGCCGTGGCCGGCTGGCCCACCGACGAAATGCTGAACGAACTGCCGGCGCCGGCCCGCTTACCCGACCGCACCGCCATCAGCCGCGTGGTGCGCGCCATCGAGCAGGACGCCTCGCTGGACCGCATCGAAGCCCTGCTTTGCGCCGAGCCCGTGCTGAGCTACCGCTTCCTCTTGCATGTCAACACCACCGCACCGCAACAGCGCGGCCAGATCGACACCCTGTACCAGGGCCTGCAGGTCTGGGGCCTGCGCCATGTGCAGGCCTGGCTGCTGGACCAGCTGGCCCAGGCCGGCAGCGAGGTGGATCTGCAGCCCGTGCGCCTGGGCATGGTCCTGCGCGCGCGCCTGATCGAACAGCTGCTCGACCCCGGTGACGAGGAAGACCTGCGGCGCGAGGTCTACCTCTGCGGCCTGTACTCGCAACTGCACCGGCTGCTGGGCGAGCCCCTGGCGCAGCTGCTGCCACGCCTGCCCCTGTCGCAACGCATCCTGCAGGCCCTGCTGGAAGACAGCGGCCCCTACCACCCGGCCCTGCAGCTGGCGCGCGCGCTCGAAGCGACCGACACGCGCGCCACCCGTCTGCTGGGCGAAAGCTACGGGTATGCGCCGCAGGACGTGAACCGCGCACTGCTGCGTGCATTGGCCGCCCTGACGGGCTGAAAACTCACCAACGCTGCACGTTAAAGTCGGTGGGATGCGCACCCCGTCCTTCTTGCACTCCCCCGATCCGATCCAGCGCCGTGGCCTGTGGCTCGGCCTGCTGGGCGTTTTCATCTTCGCCTTGACCCTGCCCATGACCCGCCTGGCCACGGGCACACCCGAGGCGCCGCAGCTCTCGGGCCTGTACATCGCCGCAGGTCGCGCTGTGGTGGCCGCTGTGCTTTCGGTTCTCTTCCTGCTCGTTGCGCGCGCCCCGCTGCCGCGCCGCAGCGACTGGGGCGCGCTCGCGCTGGTCGCAGGGGGCGTGGTCTTCGGCTTCCCCATCTGCACCTCCATCGCCATGCGCCACGTCGAGGCGGTGCACGCCAGCGTGATCGTGGGCGTGCTGCCCCTGGCCACGGCGGCCGTGGGCGCCGCGCTGCAGCGCCAGCGGCCCTCGGCCGGCTTCTGGCTCTGCGCGCTGGCGGGCACGGCCCTGGTTGTGGCCTATGCCCTGCTGCGTTCGGGCAGCGCGGGGCTCGCGCTGCACCCGGCCGATGGGCTTCTGCTGCTGGGCATGCTCTGCGCCGCCGTGGGCTACGGTTATGGCGCACGCCTGGCGCAGCACCTGCCGGCGGAACAGGTGATCTGCTGGGCCCTGCTGCTGTCCCTGCCCCTGACATTGCCACTCACGTTGTGGAGCTGGCCCCAGTCACCGGTTTCAGCCGCGGCCTGGGGTGGTTTTGCCTACGTCGCGGTGTTCTCCATGTGGCTGGGTTTTTTCGCCTGGTACCGTGGCCTGGCCCTGGGCGGCACAGTGCGCGTGAGCCAGCTGCAACTGCTGCAACCCTTTCTCTCCATGCTCCTGGCCGTGCCCCTGCTGGGCGAATCACTCGATGCCCTCACGCTGGGCTTCGGTCTGGCCGTGATCGCCGTGGTCTTTGCCGGGCGCAAAATGCCTGTGCGCAGGGCCCGCACCCGTCCGACTGAAACCCAAGAAAGCACCCCATGAAGCCGAGCACCCCCTCCCCCTCGCCCTGGGTGCTGTCCGAGCGCGCCGCGCTGATGAACCCCTCGGTGCTGCGCGAGTTGCTCAAGCTCACCGAGCAGCCCGGCATCATCAGCTTCGCCGGCGGCCTGCCCTCGCCCAAGACCTTCCCCGTCGCGGAATTCGAACAGGCCTGCGCGCGCGTGCTGCGCGACGACGCCCATGCCGCCCTGCAGTACGCGGCCAGCGAAGGCTACGGCCCGCTGCGCGAGCGGGTGGCCGCCGGATTGCCCTGGCAGGTGGACCCCGCGCAGGTGCTCATCACCACCGGTTCACAGCAGGGCCTGGACCTGGCCGCCAAGTTGCTGATCGACACACGCAGCCGCATCCTGGTGGAAACACCCACCTACCTCGGCGCCCTGCAGGCCTTCGCGCCCATGGAGCCCCAGGTGCACAGCGTGGCCAGCGACGAAGAGGGCGTGGACATCGCCGCGCTGCGTGCGGCCCAGGCGGCCGGCACACCCGCGCGTTTCATGTACGTGCTGCCCAACTTCCAGAACCCGAGCGGCCGCACGATGAGCGAGGCCCGGCGCGCGGCGCTCAGCGCCACCGCGGCCGAGCTGGCCCTGCCCCTGCTCGAAGACAACCCCTATGGCGAACTCTGGTTCGACCAGCCGCCGCCGGCCCCTCTGACGGCACGCAACCCGGCCGGCTGCATCTACCTCGGGTCCTTTTCCAAGGTGCTGGCGCCCAGCCTGCGCCTGGGTTACCTGGTCGCCCCGAAAGAGGTGTTCCCCAAGCTGCTGCAGGCCAAACAGGCGGCCGATCTGCACAGCCCGGGCTTCAACCAGCGCGTGGTGGCCGAGGTCATGAAGGACGGTTTCCTCGACCGCCATGTGCCGCGCATCCGCGCGCTCTACAAATCGCAGCGGGACGTCATGCTGGCCGCACTGGCCCGTCACATGCCCCAGGAGGTGAGCTGGAACCGGCCCGTGGGCGGCATGTTCCTCTGGGCCCGCCTGCCCGCGGGACTGGACGCCGCGGCGCTCCTGCCCAAGGCCGTGGCACGCGGCGTGGCCTATGTGCCGGGCGCGGCCTTTTATGCCGGCGCGCCCGATGCCCGCACCCTGCGCCTGTCCTTCGTCACGGCCAGCGCGGAGGAAATCGAGCGCGGCGTCTGCGCCCTGTCCGCCGTGATCCGGGAGCACATGGTATGAGCCAGCACCAGCGCCCCTACCAGCAGGTCGACGTCTTCACCGCCACGCCCTACCGGGGCAACCCCCTGGCCGTGGTGCTCGACGGCAGCGGCCTGAGCGAGGACGAGATGCAGCGCTTCGCGCGCTGGACCAACCTCTCCGAGACCACCTTTGTGCTGCCGCCCACCCAGGCTGGCGCCGACTACCGCGTGCGCATCTACACCCCAGGCGGCGAACTGCCCTTCGCCGGCCACCCCACCCTGGGCAGTTGCCACGCCTGGCTGGAAGCCGGCGGTGCGCCGAAGGACAAAGACCTCATCGTGCAGGAATGCGCGGTGGGCCTGGTCAGCATCCGTCGCGCGGGCCAGCACCTGGCCTTCGCGGCGCCGCCGCTCACGCGCAGCACGCCGGCGCCCGAACTGCTGGCCCAGGTGGCGCAGGCCCTGGGCATCCAAGCGCAGCAGATCCTTGCGGCGCAAGTGCTGGTCAACGGCCCGTCCTGGCTGGGCCTCTTGCTGGACAGCGTGGACACCGTGCTGGCCCTGGAACCCGAGCACCAGCGCCTGCGCGAGCTGGGCCAGAAGGTGGGCGTGGCCGCGCTCACGCTGGACAGCGGCGCGGTGCAGCTGATCGCACGCAGCAGCCGCGAAACACGCGCCTTCGCCGAACACACGGCCGATGCACCGCAACTGGCCGAACCCGACCTGGAAGTGCGCGCCTTCGCCGCGCCCGTGGGCATCACCGAAGACCCGGTCACCGGCAGCCTCAACGCCAGCCTGGCCCAGTGGCTCATGGCCGAAGGCCGGCTGCCCGCGCGGTATGTGGCCGCGCAGGGCGCCTGCCTGGGCCGCGCCGGGCGTGTCCTGCTGGAGCGTGATGCGCAGGGACAGGTCTGGGTCGGCGGCCAGGTGCAGACCTGCATCACGGGAAATGTCTCGCTGTGAGCGCGCAGCTCGACCATCTGGTGGTGATCGCCGCCACACTGGACGAAGGCGTGGCCTGGTGCGAGGCTACGCTGGGTGTGACACCCGGGCCGGGCGGCCAGCACGCGCTGATGGGCACGCACAACCGGCTCTTCAGCATCGCCAGCCCCGCCTTTCCGCTGGCCTACTTCGAGATCATCGCCATCGACCCCGCGGCGCCGCCCCCGGCACGCCGGCGCTGGTTCGACATGGACGACCCGGCCCTGCAGGAGCGTGTGCGCCGCCAGGGCCCGCACCTCGCGCACTGGGTGGCACGCGTGCCCGACGCCCACGCCGCCGTGGCCGCGCTGCAGACGCAGGGCCTGGATCGCGGCGAGGTCATCGCCGCATCGCGCCCGACCCCCTCAGGCCTGCTGCAATGGCAGATCACGGTGCGCGCCGATGGCCAGCGCCTGTACGACGGCGCCCTGCCCACACTGATCCAGTGGGGTGCGGTGCATCCAGCTGCAGGCATGCCGGCCAGCGGTGTCACGCTGGCGTCTTTCGAACGGCAGCACCCTCGGGCCGACACGCTGGCGACGGCCTGTCGCGCCCTCGACCTGCCGGGCCTGTCCGTGCAGACCGGCCCGGCGCAGCTGCGGGCAGGGCTGCAGACGCCGAAGGGCCTGGTCGAGATTTGCTCCTGAATTAATAGCACTCGTCGCGCCGGTGACATGCTCCGGACGCCGGACTTGCGACAATCTCTCCATGGGAACCCTTTACCTCGTGCGCCACGGCCAGGCCTCCTTCGGCGCGGCCGACTACGACCAGCTCAGCGAACTCGGCAGCCAGCAGAGCGAATGCCTGGGCCGTTACTGGCGCGAACGCGGCATCCGCTTCGACGCCGTGCTCACCGGTACGCTGCGCCGCCACGCGCAGACCTGGGCCGGCATCGCCGCCGGTGCGGGCTACGACAACACCGTGCAAGCCCTCGAGGGCCTGAACGAATACGACAGCGAGGCGGTGATCGCCGCCATCCACCCGCAGCCGCTGCAAAAGCCCGACACGCCGGAGCTGTACCGTCACCACTTCCGACTGCTGCGCGACGGCCTGCGCCAGTGGATGAACGGCGTGGTCAGCCCCAAGGGCATGCCGAGCTACACCGACTTCCTGGCCGGCGTGACCGGGGCGCTCGACCATGTGCGCCAGAACCACGAGGGCCCTGTGCTCATCGTCTCCAGCGGCGGGCCGATTTCCACCGCCGTGGGCCATGTGCTGGGCACCACGCCCGAGACCACGATCGAGCTGAACCTGCGCATCCGCAACAGCGCGGTGACGGAGTTCACCTACACGCCGAAGCGCCACACCCTGCTGAGCTACAACACCCTGCCGCACCTGGACCGGCCTGAACTCGCGGACTGGATCACCTACGCCTGAGGCCCTGAACTGGCGTCATGCAGCGCCTCACCCCCATCCTGGGTGGTGCCACGCGCTGGCTCACCGGCGCGTGAGCCCGCGGTAACCCGCGAGCAGCAGGCATTCGGGATAGGCCGCCAGCGCGTGCAGGAAGCGCAGCAGCGCATTGCCCGCCAGCCGCGTCGCCGCGTAAAGATCCCCCAGGGTGTGCAGCAGCGGCTCAGGCTGTGGCCGCGATGCGGTCTGGGCAGCAGGCAGCCATTCGAAACTCAGCGCGCCCTCGTCCAGCGACTCGAGCACCAGATGCCGCCCGGGCTGCACCGCCAGTTGCTCACCGGCCCGCAGGAAATAGTCCCCCGCGTCCGGACCGTGCCCGCGTGGCCGCTCGTCCAGCGTGACCCAGGCCCGACCCTCGCGTATGCGCAACACGCCCGCCTTGCGCGGACGCAGGCTGAGCACCTGTCCGGCCGCCAGATTCCAGCACCGCGCGACACCGATCGCGTCGAATGATTGTTGCAATTCGTGATCGCCGAGGGAGGCCATGACAAACTCCTTTTGAGAGTGTTCGGCATTGCATCATCAGCAGAATCCGCTGGTCCGTCCAATGAAATCCGGTTAGGCTATTGATTCGCAAAACGCATCAATCAAGCCCCCTACGGTATCGCCATGTCGCCCACCGATTTTTCGCCCCGCACCCGACCCATCGGGGTGGGTCAGCTGCGCGCCTTCGAGGCCGTTGCGCGGCACCTGAACTTCCGCGCCGCCTCGGAAGAACTGGCGCTGACCCAGAGCGCGGTGACACGGCAGATCCAGGCCCTGGAAGACGAGGTGGGTGTGAGCCTCTTCCTGCGCCACACGCGCGCGGTGGAGCTCACGGCCGCCGGGGCGCAGCTGCTGCAGGCCGTGCTGCCTTCGCTGGAGCGCATGGACAACGCGGTGCGCCAGATCCGGCGCAGCGCCGGACGCAAGAGCGTGGCCATCAGCACCTGGGCCTCCTTCGCCTCCATGTGGCTGATCCCGCGGCTGGAAGCCTTCCAGAGCGAGAACCCCGACATCGACATCCGCATCGACGCTTCCGACGCGCTGGTCGACCTGGACACCGCCGACGTGGACCTGGTGTTGCGCTACACCCAGGCCTCCAACGTGCCCGCGCACGCCGTGCACCTCTTCGACGAGCAGCTCACCCCCGTGGTCAGTCCCTGGTTGCTCAAGAGCGGGCGCAGCCTGCAGCGCGCCGAGGACCTGGCGCACTTCACGCTGATCGAGGCCAACGAGGCGCAGCACAGCCAGCCCATGGCCTGGCTGACCTGGCGCCATTGGCTGGACGTCTACCGCCTGCGCAAGCTCGAGCCCAAGCGCTGGCTCTACTTCGGTTACGCCTACCAGATCGCGCAGGCCGCGCTGGCCGGCCAGGGCGTGGCGCTCACGCGCATGCCCCTGGTGGCCGACAGCCTGCGTTCAGGCGACCTGATCGAGGTGCTGCCCGGCATGCGCCTGGACTCGCCCATGGCCTACTGGCTCATCGCGGCGCCGCACAGCCACGCCCGGCCCGAGGTGCAGGCTTTCTGCGAATGGCTTGCAGGACAGGCAGCGCAGACGCGCCAGGCGATCAGCAAGGACCGCTGAGCGCCTCAGCCTTAGGCCGCAGCACCCACGAGCGCCGAGAGCTCACGCACCAGCAGGGTCGGATCCGGGGAGTTGCGTTCGATCAGCTGGCGCAGGTGCGTCACGCTGTCGAGGTCGATGTGCAGGCACTGCAGGCCCAGCTGGCTGCCCTGCACACGCGTCACCGCCACGTCCATGGCGATGTAGGTGAGGGGCGAGAGCTGCAGGCGCAGGCGACCGCGCATCCCTACGGGGCAGGGCAGGGCCGCGCCCATGTCGACCAGCGCGCCCCTGAGGGAGACATCCAGCACCTGGACCTCGCGCATATAACCCGCGAGATTGAGCCGGGCGGGCGCCTGGTACACCGAGCGCAGGAAACGCCGGTAGGCCAGCGAGCGTGCCAGCTCCGGCGTGGCCTCCACCCCCTCGACGGTTTCGGGGCGTGCGGCGAATTTCTTCCAGGTCTTGAACATGGTGTGTCGCCCTTTCTCTGCTGTGCTGGTCTTGTCGCGCTGTCGCTTTGCTGTGCGTATTGTCCGGGCCGCGCGCATCAAAACAGCACATGAGGCGAGCGAAAAACGCAGAATAATCAGACTGTTACGTGCGCATCACGGCGGTCCATGCGCTTAGGGCCGAGACTTGAGAAATCGCTTGAAGTGTGGCGTCTTCCGAGCGCAACACTCGAAAAAGGGCTCTTGCGCAATGCCCTGTGATGACCTATGAACGAAGTTTTCACTTCAGGAATTTCATCGGACCGGCTCGCAACTCGCAGCGCCACATGCGCCCTCGGCGACACCCATGCTTTTGAGGTCCAATACGGGCATGAACCCGATGCACGATGCCGAGGCACGCCTGACCGAACTGGAAATCAAGGCCAGCTACGCCGAAGACCTGCTGGAACAGCTGAACCGGACGATCTACCGCCAGCAGCAACAGATCGACCTGCTGCTGCGCGAAATCGGCGACCTGCGCCAGCAGCTACCCGAAGGCAGCGCACCGGTGCTGCGCAACCTGCGCGACGATCTGCCGCCGCACTACTGAAGGGCAACCTCAAGCCTACAGCCCGAGATCGCTGAGGCTGGGATGGTCGTCGGGCCGCCGGCCCAGGGGCCAGTGGAACTTGCGCTCCCCGGCCTGGATGGGCAGGTCGTTGATGCTGGCAAAACGCCGCTGCATGTAACCGAGCGCGTTGAACTCCCAGTTCTCGTTGCCGTAAGAGCGGTACCATTGACCGGAATCATCGCGCCACTCATAGGCGAAACGCACCGCGATGCGGTGGCCGCTGCAGGCCCAGAGCTCCTTGATCAGGCGGTAGTCCAGCTCACGCGCCCACTTGCGCTGCAGGAACTGGCGCACCTGCTCGCGACCCACCGGGAATTCGGCGCGGTTGCGCCAGCGCGTGTCCTCGGTGTAGACCAGCGCCACGCGGTCGGGGTCGCGCGAGTTCCAGGCATCCTCGGCCAGGCGCACCTTCTGCGCTGCGCTCTCAAGCGTATAGGGCGGCAGCGGAAGTTTGGCGTCCATGCTCAGTAGGTCTTGTAGGGCAGGAACTTGCCCGACAGCACCACGTTGACGCGGTCGCCCTTGGGGTCGGCCTGGCGCGTGATGTCCATGCTGAAGTCGATGGCGCTCATGATGCCGTCGCCGAACTCCTCGTGGATCAGCTCCTTGATGGTGGTGCCGTAGACGCTGACCATCTCGTACCAGCGGTAGATCAGCGGATCGGTGGGCACCGCGGTCTCCAGCGAGCCCTTGTAGGGCACGACCTGCAGCCACTTCTGTTCTTCCTCGTTGAGGCCGAAGATCTTGCCGAGCACCTTGGCCTGCTTGGCGTCGAAGGTCATCTGGCCCAGGCAGCCGGCGGTGACCCATTCCTTGCTCAGGCCGACCTTCTTGGCCACGTCTTCCCATTTGAGGCCCTTGGCGACCTTGGCGGTGATGATCTTCTCGGTGACGTCGTTGCGGTTCATGCGAACTCCTTCAGGTTGTGGTTGGGTTGAAAAATTTCAGTGGGCCGTGGCCCGTGTGACCAGGAAGTCCACGATGTGGTTGCGCAGCTCGTAATAGCCGTCCAGGTGGTGCAGGCCGGCGCGGGTACGCTCGCGCGGCAGCGGGTTGACCACCACCTCGGCAATGCCGCCGGGCGTGTAGACGCCCGCGTGCTCGCTGCCGTTGCTCATGAGCAGGATGCGGTCGGCCAGCAGGATGGCCTCGTCCACGTCGTGCGTGATCATGAAGACGGTCTGCTGCGTCTGGCGCACGATGGCCAGCAGCTCGTCCTGGATGGTGCCGCGCGTGAGCGCGTCCAGCGCGCCGAAGGGCTCGTCCAGCAGCAGCATCTTGGGCGCGATGGAAAAGGCGCGGGCGATCCCCACCCGCTGTTTCATGCCGCCCGACAGCTCGCTGGGTTTCTTGTCGATCGCCGGGCTCAGGCCCACCATGGCGACATATTTCTCGACCTGGACCTTGACCTGGGTCGTGGACCAGTCGGGCCAGCAGGAACGCACGGCGAAAGCGATGTTCTGGCGCACCGTGAGCCAGGGCATCAGGGCATGACCCTGGAACACCACGCCCCGCTCCAGACTGGGCCCCACCACCTCGCGCCCGTCCATGAAGACCAGGCCCGAGCTGGCCGTGTCCAGGCCGGCCAGCACGTTGAGGATGGTGGTTTTGCCGCAACCCGAATGGCCGATGATGCAGACGAACTCGCCCTTGTCCAGGGTGAAGGACACGTCGGCGAAGACGGGCCGCGCGCCGCCATAGGCCTTGCTGAGTTTTTCGATTTTCAGGAATCCGTTCACACGCGTTCACTCCACATAGGTCACGGCCTTCTGCAGGCGACCGAACAGCAGGTCCAGCAGCATGCCCACCACCCCGATCACCAGGATGGCGAAGATCACATTGGTGAGCGAGAGGTTGTTCCACTCGTTCCAGACGAAGTAGCCGATGCCGGTGCCGCCCACCAGCATCTCGGCGGCCACGATCACCAGCCAGGCGATGCTCATGCTGATGCGCATGCCGGTGACGATGGTCGGCGCCGCCGCCGGCAGGATCACGAGGAAGGCCTTGCGCTGCGGGCTGACCTCCAGCGTGGCCGCCACATTGAGCCATTCGCGCTTGACCGAGGCCACGCCGAAGGCGGTGTTGATCAGCATGGGCCAGAGCGAGCAGATGAAGATGACGAAGATGCCGCTGACCGACGAGTCCTTGATGGTGTAGAGCGCCAGCGGCATCCAGGCCAGGGGGCTGATGGGCTTAAGCACCTGGATGAAAGGATCGAAGGCGCGGCGCAAGAGCGGCGACATGCCGATCACAAAACCCAGGGGTATGGCCACCAGACAGGCCAGGCCGAAGCCCAGCGCCACGCGGCCCAGTGAATGCGCGAGCTGGATGGCAATGCCCTTGTCATTGGGGCCGTTGTCATAGAAAGGGTTGCTGAGCTGCTTCCAGGCCACCTGTGCGGTCTGCCAAGGCGTGGGAAAGCCGGCCTGCTTGCCCCCACCTGCCGTGAGCGCGTCCGGGTCCTTGCCCATCATCTTGAGGTACTCGATCTGTTCGGGGGTCAGGCTGACCGTGGCCGCCGGCGCAGGTGCGCCCGCGCTGGGCCGGGTGGCCAAGCCCCAGGCCAGCAGCAGGCAGGCCAGCAGCAGCAAGGAGACCAGCGCGGCGCGCAGGCCCAGCGTGTTCCACACCCGCATCTCAGACCGCCTTGCGGATGGGGAAGCTGGCGGCGTACTCGGCCGCCTTGGCCGGGTCGAACTCGCGGCCCATGACCTTGAACCTGGGGTAGGCGCCGTCGGGCGCCTTTTGGTCCAGTTCTTTCATGTGCTTCCTGGCGTCGGTCAGCAGGAAGACCTTCTCGGCGATCTGCTTGTAGTTGACCTCGCCCTTGATGTACCCCCAGCGCTGCATCTGCGTGAGCATCCACACCGCCATGCTCTGCCAGGGCATGGGGTCGAAGTCGGCGCGGTCGGGCACGTTGCGGATCGTGCCCAGGCCGTCGGCGAACTTGCCGGTCAGCACCTGCTGCAGCACCACCTCGGGCTGATTCAGGTACGGGGTGGGCGCAACGACCTTGGCGATGAGTTCGCGGTTCTCGGGCTTGCGCGCCATGGCCGCCGCCGTGAGCACCGCGCGGTACAGGGCCGCGAAGGTGTTGGGGTTCTTCTGGATGAACTCGGCGCTGGTGCCGAAGGCGCAGCAGGGATGGCCGCTCCAGAGCTCCTTGGTGAGCAGGTGGATGAAACCCACCTCTTCGTACACCGCGCGCTGGTTGAAGGGATCGGGCCCCAAGAAGCCGTCGATATTGCCGGCACGCAGATTGGCCACCATCTCGGGCGGGGGCACCACACGGATCTGGAGGTCGGTGTCGGGGTTCAGGCCGTGCTCGGCCACGTAATAGCGCAACAGGAAGTTGTGCATCGAGTAATCGAAAGGCACGGCGAACTTGAAGCCCTTCCAGTCTTTCGGATCGCGCTTGTCCTTGTGCTTGAGCGCCAGCGTGATGGCCTGGCCGTTGGTGTTCTGGATGGTGGCCACATTCATGGGGGTGGCGTTGGAGCCCAGGCCCAGGCTAATGGCCAGGGGCATGGGGCTGAGGAAATGCGTGGCGTCGTATTCCTTGTTGAGCATCTTGTCGCGGATCAGCGCCCAGCCCGCCGTCTTGACGACCTCCACGTTCAGGCCCTGCTGGCGGTAGAAGCCCAGCGGGTGCGCCATGATCAGCGGCGTGGCGCAGGTGATCGGGATGAAGCCGATCTTCAGGTCCTTCTTCTCCAGCGCGCCCTTCTCCTGGGCCATGGCCTGCAGGCTGGCCACGGGCAGCACGCTGGCAATGGCCGACATGGCCGCGCCCTTGCCCACGGCGCGCAGGAAGCGCCGACGCAGCGCGTCCTGCGGGAACAGGGCCTTGACCAGGGTGGCCTCGATGAATTCCTGGCTGTAGGCCTCGAAATCGCTGCTCTCGCTGCGCTGCCGCAACTCGGCCGCGGCCTGCGTGGCCACGAGTTCCTGCTGGTGCTCGGCCACCGTGTGGTCGCGCCCGCAGCTGCACTTGAGCATGAGCGGACGGTCGGCGTTGTAGGGATCGAAGTAGGGGGCCATGACATCACCTCATGAGTGGAGATGCCACGGTCTCGCAAGGGTCGGGCCAGTTCGCAGCCCCTGGTCGCCAGCGGATGCAATTCATGCGATCTCGCATGACGACACGTAGGGGCGGCCCTACATCAATCGTTCAGATCGGGCCCGCACGGGATGACTTGCCGTGTCGCTCGGCCAGCAGCGCAAGCTCGACGTCGTTCTTCACGCCGGTCTTTTCCAGGATGCGGGCGCGGTAGGTGCTCACGGTGTTGGAGGCCAGCTTGAGCTGCGCACCAATTTCGCCCACGCTGTGCCCGGCCGTGAGCAGGCGGAAGACCTGGTGCTCACGGTGCGACAACGATTCCACGCCGCCCGCGCCCGTCGCCGCCACGGCCGCCGCCAGGGCTTGCGCCGTGTCCGAGGTCAGGTAACGGCCGCCGCCGGCGACCTGGCGCACGGCTTCGAGCATAGGGTCCGGGTCCGCACTCTTGTGGAGGTAACCCCCCGCGCCCAGCTTGATGCAACGCGCTGCGTACTGGCTCTCGGGATAGGTGCTGAGCATCAGCACCGGCAGCTCGGGCCAGCGCACGCGCAGATGCTGCAGCACCTCCAGCCCGTCGATACCGGGCAGGGCGATATCGAGCAGCACCAGATCCAGCCCCTGCCGGCCGCCGAGCACGCCCACCTGGTCCAGAACCTCGGGGCCGGTCTGCGCCTCGGCCACAACGCACACATCCGGTGCATCCGCCAGAACCTGCTTGATGCCTTCGCGCACGATGCGATGGTCATCACCGATGAGGACTTTGATCATGGCTGGATGGGCAGTTGCAGGCAAAAACGCGCGCCCTGGCCCAGCTCGCTGGCGATGAAAATATCGCCGCCGAAATGCCGCGCGCGCTCCCGCATGCCCATGACCCCATAGGCCGTGGGCGCTTCGAGGGCCTGCGGTGCGGCGCCGCAACCGTTGTCCTGCACCACCACGTGGAGCTGCCCGCCGCTTGTCCCGATCCGCACGGTCAGCTCGCTGGCGCGCGCATGCCGCCCCACATTGCTGAGCATCTCCTGGAAGATGCGGAACACCGCGATCGCCGCAGGCTCGGGCAGCTCGATCCCTTCGGTGTCGTCCATGGCCCAGGCCAGGCGCAGCTCGGCCGAGCGCGCAAACTCGTGCGCCTGCCATTCCAGCGCGGCCCACAGGCCCTGGTGGTCCAGGATGCTGGGGCGCAGGTCCGTGATGATGCGGCCCACGTTGTCCACCGCCTCCTCGATCAGACGGCTCATATTGCGGCATTTGCTCTGCAGCCGGCCGCGCATCGACCGCGCATCGTCCTCGCTGCGCTGCTGCTGCTCGCCCAGGCGCTTGTCCATCCAGTTGACGTCCATCTTCAGTGCCACCAGCAGGCTGCCCAGCTCGTCATGGACCTCGCGGGCGATGCGCGTGCGCTCGTCCTCGCGGACCTTTTCCGAATACGCGGCCAGCTCGCGCAACTGCCCCAGCGCCACCGACAGCTCCTGCGTGCGCCGGGCCACGCGCGAC
The DNA here is from genome assembly GCF_054780335.1 of Curvibacter fontanus. NCBI lineage: Bacteria > Pseudomonadati > Pseudomonadota > Betaproteobacteria > Burkholderiales > Comamonadaceae > Curvibacter > Curvibacter fontanus. Next base: position 74,978 of record NZ_BAAGWN010000003.1, on the reverse strand, counting down.
TCCAGCGCGTCGTTGGCCCCCGCCAGCTCCGCATTGGCCCGCTGCAGGGCTTGCGCCGCATGGCGGCGCTCGGTGATGTCCACGAAGGTCACCACCGCACCGCGCACCTGCTCGCCGTCGAGCAGGGGGTAGCTGGAGTACTCCACGGGAAAAGGCTGCCGGTCGCGGCGCCAGAACACCTCGGTATCGATGCGGCAGGGCAGGCCCTGGCGGAAGGCATTGAAGATCGGGCAGTCGTGGGCTGCGTAAGGCTGGCCGTCCGCGTGCGAATGATGGGTGAGCTCGTGCATATTGCGACCCAGAACCTCGGACGCCGACCACCCCAGCATGCGCGCCCCCGCGCGGTTGATGAAGGTGCAGTGGCCCGCCAGGTCGATGCCGAAGATGCCTTCACCGGTGGATTCCAGCAGCAGCTCAAGCTGCCGCTGCCACAGGGTGCCGGCGCGGTCCGTCTCGGCTGTCAGGCTGTGGGGGCTTGTGGTGCACATGCCGGTGGAGCAAGCAATCCGTATGCCACCCCGGGCCGGCGGCCTCAGAGGCTGAGAGTGAATTGACCGTGGTCGAGCAGGCCACGCAAACGCCCCCAATCAAGGCGCAAAGCACAGCCGTAGCTCGGGCTACGGCGAGCATTTGCAACGCCGAGTGGGGGTGTTTGGGGGGGTGCGCAGCCATGGGCAACTTGCTCTCAGCCTCTCAGCCTGCTCGCTGCGCCACCAGGGTGGCGAGGTCCCGCTCCAGCAGGGCCGGATCGTCGGCGTTGTGCTCGACCAGCTGGCGCAGGTGCGTCATGCTGTCCAGGTCCAGGCGCTCGCAATGCAGGCCGACATGGCGGCCTTCGATGTAGGCCACGGTGGTGTCCATCAGGATGGCCGCATCCGGCGCCAGCTCCAGGTGCAGACGGCAGACCTCGCCCACCCGCCCGCCCCAGCTGGCCGAGACCTCGACCAGCGCGCCCTTGAGCGAGACGTCGTGCAGAAAAGCCTGACTCTCCTGCTCACCCAGTCGCAAGCGCACCGGGGCATGGAACACGGAACGCAGGAAAAGACGGCGGTCGGTGGAGGTGTTCAAGGGCGGCTCCTGTTCCAGGAACGGATGCAGAGAGTATCCGCAGCCCCGGCAGGGCTGTCAAACCGGCTACGCCGGGCTGGTGTCGTTCAGCCCCATCTGCGCCAGCCAGTCTTCCAGCGGCTGCGGCTGGGCAAACAGATACCCCTGCAGCCGGTCGCACTGGTTGGCCAGCAGGAAGTCGGCCTGGGCACGGTTCTCCACGCCCTCGGCCACCACCTCCAGTCCCAGGTGATGCGCCATCGAGAGGATGGAGCGCACGATGGCGGTGTCGTTGACGTCGTGCGGCGTGTCCTGCACGAAGCTGCGATCGATCTTGAGTTCGAACAGGGGCAGGCGCTGCAGATAGCGCAGGCTGGAATACCCGGTGCCGAAATCGTCGATGGAAAAGCGTATGCCCATCTGCACCAGTTCGCTGATGCGTCGCAGGCAGTGCTCCCAGTCCTGGATGAACAGGCTCTCGGTCACCTCGAAGATCAGCTGGTGCGCCGGCGCGCCGGTGCTCTGCAGGATGGCACGCACACGCGGCACGAAATCGTCGCTGCGGAACTGGCGCGCACTGACGTTGACCGAAAGGGCCTGCGTCAGCCCGCCACGCTGCATGCGCGCCAGCGTCTGGCAGGCCTGTTCGATCACCCACTCGCCCAGCGGCAGGATCAGGCCGGTTTCCTCGGCCAGCGGGATGAAACGCATCGGTGGCACCAGGCCGCGCAGCGGATGCAGCCAGCGCACCAGCAGCTCGCCGGCCACGGCCTGGCCATGGGCATCCACCTGGGACTGCACATGCAGGCGCAGCTGGCCGGTGGCCAGCGCCTCATTGAGCTCCTGCTCCAGGGCCAGCCGCTCCTCGACCTCGTGCTGCATGGTCAGCTCGAAGAAGGCGACGCGGTTACGCCCCGTGGACTTGGCGCGGTACATGGCAGTGTCGGCCTCGCGCAGCAGGTCGTCGATCTGCTGGCCGGCCTTGGGAAACAGGCTGATGCCGATGCTGCCCGTGCTGGTGTAGCTGAAGCTGTCGATCTGGTGCGGACGGTCCAGGGTGGCGCGCACCCTCTCGGCCACGGTCATGGCCGCGCGTGCGCTGGCTTCCACGTCCTGCCCCAGATCGTTGATCAGCAGCACGAACTCGTCACCGCCGATGCGCGCCACCGTGTCCTCGACGCGCAGCAGGGCCTGCAGGCGCTGCGCCACCTCGGTCAGCAGATGGTCGCCTACCGAATGGCCGCGGGCGTCGTTGATCTGCTTGAAGTTGTCGAGATCGACGAACATCACAGCCCCGTACTGGCGGTTGCGCCGGGCCTGCGCCAGCGACTGGTCGATGCGATCGCGCAGCAGGCTGCGGTTGGGCAGGCCGGTGAGGGCGTCGAAGTAGGCCAGCCGGAAGGTGTGGGCCTCGGCCTCCTTGCGATCGGTGATGTCGGCATTGAAGCCGTGCCACAGGGTGCTGCCGTCGGGCAGGCGCTCGGGTTGGGCATTGCACACGCGCCAGCGCAGGCCCTGCTCGGGCAGGATCACCCGGTACTCGAAGCGCCAGGGCTGCAAGGTCTGCGCCGAGGTCTGGATCGACCCCAGCACATCCTGCAGGTCATCGGGATGGATGCGCTCCAGCAGCATGCTGGCATCCTCGCGCACCTGCTCGGGCGTGACCTCGTAGATGGTGCGCATGCCATGGCTGGCAAAGGGATAGCTCAGACGGCCGTCAGGGCTCATCTGGAACTGGTAGAGCACCCCGGGCACGTTCTGGCTCAGGTTGTCGAGCAGGTTCACCTGGGCCTGCAGCTGCTGGTTCAGACGCCGCCGCTCGGTGTTGTCGCGAAAGACGATGCTGCTGAGCCAGTGGCCGGCCCGGTCCTGGTACAGCGCCGAGGTGAGTTCCACCTCGAAGAGGGTGCCGTCGCCGCGCCGCATGCGCAGCTCGCCGCGCGCCTGGCCGTCGCGCTGGCGCGCCGCGATCAGCCCCGGCAGCCGGGGGTCGGACAGATCGAGCAGTTCGCTGCGCCCACGCTGGCAAATCTCCGCCTCGCTCAGACCGAGCATGGCGCAGGCTGCCGGATTGGCCGCCAGGATGGCGCCGCCGGGCTCGGCCTGGAACACGCCGTCCAGGGTGTGTTCGAACAGCTTCTGATAGCGGCCCAGGGCGAGTTGCAGCGCGGCCTGCTGGCGGTGCAGCTCGAGCTGCGCCATCACCTGGCGGGCCAGCAGGGCCAGGGTCTGCTGCTGTGCCGCGCTGAACTCGCGCGGCGCACGGTCGATCACGCACAAGGTGCCCAGGGCCTCGCCCTCGGGCGTGAGCAGCGGCGCCCCGGCGTAGAAACGGATGCCCGGTTCGCCGGTGACCAGGGGGTTGTCGCGAAAGCGGGGATCGCGCTGCGCATCGTGCACCACCATGACCTCGCCGGGCTGCTCGATGGCCACGCTGCAGAAGGCCTGCTCGCGCGGCGTCTCCTGCTGCGCCAGGCCCACGCTGGACTTGAACCACTGGCGATCGGCATCGATCAGGCTGACCAGGGAGATCGGCATGCCCAGCCACTGCGAGGCCAGCTGCGTCAGCTCGTCGAAGCCCGGCGTGCGCGGGGTGTCCAGCACGGCATAGCTGTCCAGGGCCAGCAGCCGGCGCTGTTCTGCCGCCAGTCTCTCATCCTGCGTGGGCGGTGTCGGGGTCACGCCAGCGGTCCTTGCACCAGCGTCTGCGCAGGCAGGCGGTCGATCTCGGCCAGCAAGGCGGCCAGCGCGCGGCCAGCGGCATCCAGCACGGCGCGCCCCTGTTCGGCCGTGGCGGCGGCCGCGTTGCCCACCGCACCGGCCAGGTTGTAGTCCTGCATCTGCCAGCCCAGCTTGGCGCTCTTGCCGTTGCCCAGGATGGGAAATTGTGGGGCGCGCTGCTGCGAGGCGGAAGCAAAGTTCTGCGCCTGCGCCATGACCACACGGTCGGGCCTGAGCGCCAGCATCATGGCGGTCTCGATCTGGCCGGCGTGGATGCCGAAGCGATGCTCCTCGGCGCTGAACAGGCCCTCGACCTGCGCGCCCAAGGGCAGGTCGAACGAGTTCACGCTGTAGACCAGCAAACCCAGCCGCGCGCGCAGATCGCGCGCCACGATGTCCATCACGCCGACCTGGCCACCGTGCGCGTTGAGCAGCACCAGCTTCCTGACGCCGGCGCGCGCCACCGACTCGCCGATCTCGGTCCACAGGCTGATGACGGTGCGCGCGGACAGGGTGAGCGTACCGGGGAAGGCCTGGTGCTCGGGGCTCAGGCCCACGGCCTGGGTCGGCAGGAAGAGCACGGGCAGGTCCGCGGCGATGTGCGGCAGGGCCGCGGCCACCACGCCGTTGGCCAGATCCGTGTCCACGCTCAGCGGCAGGTGCGGGCCGTGCTGTTCGATCGCGGCCACCGGCAGCACGGCAATGGCGCGCGCGGTGTCCAGCTGCGCGAAGTCGCGCGTGGAAAGGTCGGCCCAGAAACGCGGAGAGCTGGCGGGGGAAGGGGTGCCCATCCTTCTATCTTAGAGCCTCCGGCATCACCGACCGCGCCCGGGGGTCATCGCGGCCGAACCCGGCCGCTTCAGCGCGGGTACATCCAGCGGCGCGCCCAAGGCAGGCCGTGGGCGCGCCGACCGGACTTGGTGCACAGCACCTGGTAGAGCGATATTTCATCGTGATCGAAAGCCCATTGGCAGCCAGCCAGGTACACCCGCCAGATGCGCCAGCGGCGCTCGCCCACCATGTCGCGCAGCTTCTCGCCGGCAGCCTCGAAGGCCTGGCTCCACAGGCCGGTGGTGCGGGCATAGTGGCGGCGCAGGCTCTCCACGTCCAGCGCCTCCAGGCCGCCGGCCTGCAGGGTCTTGAGCACGGTGGCGATGTGCGGCAACTCGCCTTGCGGGAAAACGTAGCGGTCGATGAAACGGCCGCCGCCGTAGGCGGTCTCGCCGTCGTTGACGTCGGTGGAGGTGATGCCGTGGTTGAGCACCCAGCCGCCGTCGGCCAGCAGGCCGTTGATGCAGGCGAAGTAGCCCTCCAGGTGCTTGAGGCCCACGTGCTCGAACATGCCCACGCTGGTGATGCGATCGTAGGGGCCCTGCACGTCGCGGTAGTCCTGCAGCCGGATCTCCACCCGGTCCTGCAGGCCGGCGGCGCGCACGCGCTCGGTGGCCAGCTCGAACTGGCGCTGCGACAGCGTGATGCCGGTGCAGCGCGCGCCGAACTTCGCTGCAGCCCGCATGACCAGCGCGCCCCAGCCGCAGCCGATGTCCAGCAGACGCTGGCCCGGCTGCAGCTGCACCTTGGTCAGGATGTGGTCGATCTTCTTGACCTGCGCCTCCTCCAGCGTTTCGTCGCCGTTCTCGAAATAGGCGCAGGAATAGACCATGGCCGGGTCCAGCCAGGCCTGGTAAAACGCGTTGGAGACGTCGTAGTGGTACTGGATGGCCGCGCTGTCGCTCTTCTGGGTGTGCTGGAAATGGCGCGCGATGCGCGTGAGGCGGCTCTCGGTCCGGCTGCCGGCTTCGGCCAGACGGTGCGCCATCTCCAGGATGTCGTCCACGCTGCCGTCCACATCGATCAGCCCCTCGACATAGGCCTCGCCCAGGCTGTCCAGCGTGGGCGAAAGCAGCAGGGGCACGGCGCTGGCCTTGCGCACCCGGATCACCACCTTGGGCGTGCTGAAGTCCCCCAGGCGCAGGCCCGAGCCGGGCGCCGGGTTCTCGCCCCACTGCACGAGCAGGGGCAGCTGGGTCTTGGACTTGATCTGGGCCACCCAGGGGCTCAGCACCGCTTCCATGCCGGTCGCCATCATGAATCTCCCCTCCAAATAGCGTTTCATGCACAGGCCAGCCAGACGGCCTGTTGTCATCTCCGACGCACGCATCATTCGGACCAGAAAATGCAGCGGGAATTCGATAGTGTCTATGAGGACCATAGGGAATTCAAGGCTTTCAGCCTTGGCTTATATTCATGGCCGGCCCCATCCCCAGACGGTGCCCGCGGGGAACTTGCGCCAGCCCGGCGCACTCCCATCCTCCTGCCGCCCCTCCGGAAGTCCTTGATGCCCCTGCCCCCTGTACTGCGCAAGCTGTTTTTCATCGTCCTGACCCTGGTGTTCTGCGGCGGCGCCCAAGCCCAGGGGGTCTCCAGCGCCGGCGGCGCCGTGCTCACCACACCCCAGTCGCGCACCGAGCTGCTGGCCCACGCGCCCGAAGGCGTGTCGCCCGGCCAGCCGGTCTGGGTGGGCCTGCAGATCCAGCACCAGGAACACTGGCACAGCTACTGGAAAAACCCCGGCGACTCCGGCCTGCCCACCGAACTGGCGTGGACACTGCCGCCCGGTGTCCAGGCCGGTGACATCGCCTGGCCGGTTCCGAAGAAACTCCCGGTCGGCCCCCTGGTCAATTACGGCTACGAAGGCACGCTGCTGCTGGCCGTGCCCCTGACCATCACGCCCGACTTCAAGCCGCCCCTGCTGGGCCAGGACCTCACGGTCAAGCTGCGCGCGAGCTGGCTGATCTGCAAGACCGAGTGCATACCCGAGGAGGGCGAGTACACCCTGCGCATTCCGCTCAAGAGCTCCACCGCCTTGAACGGCGCCACCTTCGAGGCCGCGCGCCAGGCCCAGCCCCGGGCCCTGGACACGGACAGGAACAGCCGCGTCCAGATCGAGGGCCAGACCCTCAAGCTCAGCGTGGCCGGCCTGCCGGCCAGCCTGCGCGGCAAACAGCTCGACGCCTTCCCCGAGACCGCCGAAGTCATCCATCCCGCGGCGCCCTGGCAGCAAAGCTGGCAAGGCGCCGTGTGGACGGCCGAGTTGCCGCTCATGGCGCAACGCAGCGCCAGCCCCAAGCTCCTGCCCGTGCTGCTGACCCAGGGCGGCCAGGGCTGGCGTGTCGAGCTGCCGGTCCAGGGCAATTGGCCGGCCGGCGCCGCGCCCGCCACTGTTTCGCCGGCCCTGCAGGCGGCGCTCGCGGCCAATGCCGCGACGGTCGCTCCGGTCACGCCTCTGGGTTTCTACGCGGCCCTGCTGGGCGCCCTGCTCGGTGGCCTCATCCTCAACCTCATGCCCTGCGTGTTCCCGGTGCTGGCCATCAAGGTGCTGAGCTTCACGCGCCACGCCGACGACCACCGCGGCCACCGCCTCAGCGGCCTGGCCTACACCGCCGGCGTCATCGTCAGCTTTGTGGCCCTGGGCCTGCTGCTGCTGGGCCTGCGCGCCGCGGGCCAGAGCCTGGGCTGGGGCTTCCAGCTGCAGAACCCGGGGGTGGTGGCCGCGCTCGCCGCCCTCTTCACCGTCATCGCGCTCAACCTGGCCGGCGTGTTCGAGTTCGGGCAGTTCGCGCCCAGCTCGCTGGCGGCCTTCCAGGCGCGTCATCCGGTCGTTGACGCCTTCCTCACCGGCGTGCTCGCGGTGGCCATCGCCTCGCCCTGCAGCGCCCCCTTCATGGGCGCATCGCTGGGCCTGGCCGTCACGCTGCCGGCCGCGCAGGCCCTGCTGATCTTCGCCACCCTGGGTCTGGGCCTGGCCCTGCCCTATCTGCTCGCCAGCTTCGTCCCGGCCTTCGCGCGCCTCTTGCCCAAGCCGGGTGCGTGGATGGACGCGCTGCGCAAGTTCTTCGCTTTCCCCATGCTGCTCACGGTGGTCTGGCTGGTCTGGGTCATGGGCCACCAGAGCGGCATGAACGGCGCTGCGGCCCTGCTGGTCCTGCTGGTCGCGCTCAGCGCCGTGATCTGGGCGTTCACGCTCGCCGGCCGCCTGCGCACGGTGCTGGCCAGCCTGCTCATCGCCCTGGGCGCCTGGGGCGCCTGGGCGCTCGGCCCCTACCTGTTCCAGGAAGAAAGCGCGACCACCCTTCAGGCCGGCGACGAACGCTGGCTGCCCTGGAGCCCGGAACGCCAGCAGGCCCTGCTGGCCGATGGCAAGACCGTCTTCGTGGACTACACCGCCGCCTGGTGCGTGACCTGCCAGTACAACAAGCAGACCACACTGGCCGACGCCGAAGTGCTGGCCGGCTTCGATGCGAAAAAAGTCGTGATGCTGCGCGCCGACTGGACCCGGCGCGACCCGGCCATCACCGCCGCGCTGGCTCAGCTGGGCCGCAACGGCGTGCCGGTGTATGTCCTCTACCGCCAGGGACGCGCCCCCCTGCTGCTGTCCGAAGTCCTGTCCGTGAACGAATTGCGCCAGGCCCTGGCCACGCTTTAGGGCCTGTTCTTGAAGGAGATCACCATGCGGCAACGCCTGCTTGTTTCCACCTTCATCCTGCGTGCCGCTGTACCGGCGAACGCGAAGGCCCCCACGGTGTGCCAGAGCGCCCCGACTTCACGCTCCAGGGCGTCCATGGCCAGACCGTGAAACTCGGCGACTACCTGAGCCCGGCCCGGCCTATGGATGAACAAACGCATCCCCCGACCAAGGCCGGGCTGCGTGTGGGGCAAAATCGCTGTCTCAAGATAGACCACGCCCAGAACCAGACCCATGAGTGAGACCGCCAGCACCGGCATCGTCGACGGCCCCGAGCCGATCTACGTGCCCTTCGAGGAATTCCGCACCGGCCTGCCGGCCGGGCGCTTCCGCCTGATCGTCAACCCGGAGCGCGCGCGCAAGTACGTCAAGCACCGCCTGATGCTGACCGCGCTGATCCTGCCCATCATCGGCACCGGCATCGGCATGGCCTATTTCGGTTACCCCTGGCTGGGCCTGGGCCTGGTGCTCTTCGGCGTGGCAGCGCACCGCCTGGTAGCGCACCAGGCCGCCAAGATCCTGCTCTACATGGCCACGCACGACATCCGCATCTACCGCGAAGCCATCGACTTCGAAATCCTCGAAGTGCGCCTGGCGCAATGATGCGCCTGCGGCGCGAGATCATGCCCGCATGGCGGGCGTCATCCCGCGCCTGCGACAATTGGGGCCATGAGCTACGCCCCCCTGCAAAACGACACCTTCCTGCGCGCCTGCCTGCGCCAGGCCACCGACCACACCCCCGTCTGGCTCATGCGCCAGGCCGGGCGTTACCTGCCCGAGTACTGCGCCACGCGCGCCCAAGCCGGCAGCTTCATGGGCCTGGCCACCAACGTGGACTACGCCACCGAGGTCACGCTGCAACCTCTGGCGCGCTATCCGCTGGACGCAGCCATCCTGTTCTCCGACATTCTCACCGTGCCCGACGCCATGGGCCTGGGCCTGAGCTTCGCGCAGGGTGAAGGCCCGCGTTTTGCCACGCCCGTGCGTGACGAGGCCGCGGTGGCCAGGCTCGAGGCGCCGGACCTCAACAAGCTGCGTTACGTCTTCGACGCCGTGACCTCGATCCGCAGGGCCCTGAACGGCCGCGTGCCGCTGATCGGCTTCTCGGGCAGCCCCTGGACGCTGGCCTGCTACATGGTGGAAGGCGCGGGCTCGGACGACTACCGCCTGGTCAAGAGCATGCTCTACGGCCGCCCGGACCTGATGCACCGCATCCTGCAGGTCAACGCCGACGCCGTGGCCGCCTACCTGAACGCCCAGATCGACGCCGGCGCGCAGGCCGTGATGGTCTTCGACAGCTGGGGCGGCGTGCTGGCCGACGGCGCCTTCCAGGAGTTCAGCCTGGCCTACACGGCACGCGTGCTGGCCGGCCTCAAGCGTAACGGTGTGGACGGGCAGATCGTGCCGCGCATCGTCTTCACCAAGGGCGGTGGCCTGTGGCTGGAGCGGATGGGCCGGCTCGACTGCGAGGTGCTGGGCCTGGACTGGACCATGAACTTGGGGCACGCCCGCGCCCTGGTGGGCGGCAGCAAAGCCCTGCAGGGCAATATCGACCCCAATGTGCTGTTCGCCCCGCCCGCGGCCATCGAAGCCGAGGTCAGGAAAGTGCTGGAAAGCTTCGGCGCCCCGCACCGCGACCCCAAGAGCAGCGGCCCTACGCACATCTTCAACCTGGGTCACGGCATCAGCCAGTACACCCCGCCGGAGCATGTGACGGCCCTGGTCCAGGCCGTCCATGCGCACTCGCGCCGGATGCGCGGCTGAGCGCTGTCAAGCGCCTGGCCTGCGCACGTTCTCATGGATTACCCTGATTCCAGCACCCGGTTCCGCCAGCCCCAAAAAGGCTCAGTGCAGACTCACTTATGCACAAAATCCGTGCTGCGGTGCGCCATAGTGCCCCCCGGGGTGTGGCGCTTGCTACAAAAGCAGTAGCGAACGTAAGTGGTTGATTTATAAGAAATTTGCCCGATGCTTTTTTTAAGGGCATTTTGAGCAAAGCCTTGAAAATCAAGGCTTAGGACAGTCTCGTGACAAGGTATCAACAAAGTTATCCACAGAATTGTTGAATCATTTGCAAAGTCATTCCAGATCAAGCACTTAGCGCGACTTTCGCCAGTCGGCTTGAAGAACAGCCCCCAAGCAACCCCACGCATGAGCTCCCCGCTCCCCATCCTCGTCCAGACGCCAGCCCACAGCCAGGTGGCGGGCACGCTGACGTACCTGAGCGAGCAGGCACTTCCCCCGGGCATGCTGGTGCGCGTACCGCTGGGCAAACGCGAGACCCTGGGCATCGTCTGGGATGCTGCAACGCAGGATCAGGCCGAGGTCGAAAGCAGCCGTCTGCGCCCCATCGCCAGCGCGCTGGACGCACTGGCGCCGCTCACGCCGGCCTGGCGCCGACTGGTGGACTTTGCCGCCAGCTACTACCAGCGCGCCACCGGCGAGATCGCCCTGGCTGCGCTGCCGCCGCAGCTGCGTGAACTCAGCAGCGAACAACTGACGCGCCGCCTCAAGCGCACGGCTGCAGCCGCCGGCGTGGCCCCGGCCGACAGCATGCCGGCACTGACCCCCGAACAGAACACCGTGCTGGCGCAGATCGAGGCCCAGGCCGGCCCCTTCCTGCTCTTCGGCGCCACCGGCAGCGGCAAGACCGAGGTCTATCTGCGCAGCGTGCAGGCCCTGCTGGAACGCGAACCGGACGCCCAGGCCCTGGTCATGGTGCCCGAGATCAACCTCACGCCCCAACTGGAAGCGCGCTTTGCGGTCCGCTTCGGTGCCGACGTGGTGGTCTCCCTGCACAGCGGCATGACCAACCCCCAGCGCCTCAAGAGCTGGCTGGCCGCGCACAGCGGCGCGGCGCGCATTGTGCTGGGCACGCGCATGGCCGTGTTCGCCTCCATGCCGAAACTGCGGCTCATCGTTGTCGACGAAGAGCACGACCCGAGCTACAAACAGCAGGAAGGCGCGCGCTACTCGGCGCGTGACCTCGCGGTCTACCGTGGCCGGCTGGAAAACGCCAAGGTCATCCTGGGCTCGGCCACGCCCTCGCTGGAGTCCTGGCATCACAGCCGCCCGGCCGCCGAGGGCGGGCGTTATGTGCGCCTGCTCATGCCCAGCCGCGTGGGCGACGGCGGCGCCTTGCCGCTCGTGCGCCGCGTGGACATGAACCACCAGCCCAAGCACGCCGTGTTCTCGCCCCCCCTGCTCGACGCCCTCAAGGGCCGCATCGCCCAGGGCGAGCAGAGCATGGTCTTCCTGAACCGGCGCGGTTACGCCCCGGTGCTGCATTGCAGCGACTGCGACTGGAAAAGCGAGTGCCCGCACTGCAGCGCCTTTCGCGTCTTCCACAAGATCGACCGCACCCTGCGCTGCCACCACTGCGGGTTCACCGAGCGCGTGCCGCGCGCCTGCCCCAGCTGCGGCAGCCCCGACATCCGCCCCATGGGCCGCGGCACCGAGAAACTCGAAGAACATCTGGCCGAGTTGCTGGCCGACGTGCAACGGCCCGATGGCTCACCGGTGCGCATCGCCCGCATCGACGCCGACACCACCAAGCTCAAGGGCGAACTCGAAGCGCAGCTGGCCCAGGTGCACGCCGGCGAAGTGGACGTGCTGGTCGGCACGCAGATGATCGCCAAGGGCCACGACTTCCGCCGCATCACCCTGGTGGCCGCGGCCAATCCCGACAGCGCGCTCTTCTCCAGCGACTTCCGCGCGCCCGAGCGCCTCTTCAACCTGCTCATGCAGGCGGCGGGCCGTGCGGGCCGTGACGCCGGCATCAGCGCGCAGAGCGAAATGTGGGTGCAGACCCAGCATCCCATGCACCCGCTCTACGAGAACCTCAAGAAACACGACTATCCGGGCTTCGCCGCGCAGCAGTTGAAGGAGCGTGAACAGGCCGGCCTGCCGCCTTACAGCTTCCAGGCCCTGGTAAGAGCGGAAGCGCGCGCGCAGGAAACGGCCCAGGCTTTCCTCAATGCCGCCAGCGGCCTGGGCACCGAAGCCGCTGCGGAACTGAACGTCACGCTCTACCCGGCCGTGCCCATGAGCGTGCAGCGTGTGGCCAATGTGGAGCGGGCGCAGATGCTGGTTGAAAGCCCGTCACGCGCCGCGCTGCAGCGCTTCCTCGCGGGCTGGCATGAGGTGCTGCATGAAGTGCGGCAGGGTCCCGAGGGCAAGGGGCTGATCCGCTGGGCGGTGGATGTGGATCCGCTGACGATTTGACTGGAGCAACCTTGTGGGCCAGACCGTGAAAACCCCTGCGCTGACAGTCACTCACCGGTAATCCGTGCGACCTGGAACAGGAACGCCCCGCCTCAACATCTGGAAGCCGGCCGGTCCCTCAAGGTTTCAGCGCCTTTGCGTGATGCGCAAAGTGGTCCACCATGAAACTCGCGATGAAGTAGTAGCTGTGGTCATAGCCCGCATGGCGGCGCAGCGTCAGCGGATGTCCCGTCTGGGCGCAGGCCTGTTCCAGCAGCTCGGGGCGCAGCTGCTTGCGCAGGAATTCATCGGTCTCACCCTGGTCCACGAGTATGGGCAGGCGCTCCTGCGCGGTGGCGATCAGTTCCACCGCGTCCCATTCCTTCCACACTGAAGGGTCCGCGCCCAGATAGGCCGTGAAGGCCTTCTGGCCCCAGGGCACCTGGCTGGGCGCCACCACGGGCGCAAAGGCCGAGACGCTGCGGTAGCGGCCGGGGTTGCGCAGCGCGGTGATGAGCGCGCCGTGGCCGCCCATGCTGTGGCCGAAGATGCCGCGCACGTCCGTGGCGGGGAAGTTCTGCTCGATGAGGGCGGGCAGTTCCTGGGCCACGTAGTCCTGCATGCGGTAGTGCCGGGCCCAGGGGGCCTGGGTGGCGTTGAGGTAGAAGCCCGCGCCTTCGCCCAGGTCGTAGCTGTCTTCATCGGGCACGCCGGGACCGCGCGGGCTGGTGTCGGGTGCGACGAGGATGAAGCCGTGGCGCGCGGCGTGTTCCTGCGCGCCGGCCTTGGTGATGAAGGTCTGCTCGTTGCAGGTCAGGCCGGCCAGCCAGTAGAGCACGGGGCAGCGCTGGCCTTCCACGGCGGCCGGCGGCAGATAGATGCCGAAGCGCATCTCGCAGCCCAGGGTGGTGGAGGGGTGTTTCCAGACTTCCTGCCGGCCGCCGTAGCTGCCGTGACGTTCAACGCGGTTCATGGGTTTCCTTGGGATGAATCACGGAATTATCCGTTCGGGCCGAGCCCTTCGTCTCAGCTCAGGACAGGCCTGCCGAAGCCCTGCCAGCCTGTCGACAAGCTCAGGGCGCACGGAGAGCGCCTCACAGAAAAAGCCCCGCGTACCGGGCCGTGTCGGCTTATTCGGCCTTGATGCCCGCATGCGCGGCCACACGCGACCAGCGCACGAGTTCGGAGCGCATGAAGTCGGTGGCCTGATCCGGGGTGGCGTCCACGATGTCGAAGCCCATGCCTTCGAGCTTGGCCTTCATCTCGGGCTGCTTGAGCACCTGGGTGTAGGCGGTGTGCAGGCGCTTGATCACGGCCGGGGACGTGGCGGCCGGGGCGTAGAGCGCGAACCAGTTCGACACCTCGGCGCCGGGGTAGCCGGATTCGATCAGCGTGGGCGTCTGGGGCAGGTCGCGGTGGCGCTGCTTGGCGGCCACGGCCAGCACGCGGATGCGGCCCTGCTTGATGTAGGGCAGGGCGTTCTGCAGGGGGCTGAACATGTAGTCGATCTGGCCGCCCACCAGATCGTTCATGGCCTGCGACTGGCCCTTGTAGGGGATGTGGTTGGAGCTGGTGCCGGCGAGCTGGTTGAAGTACTCGGCCGTGAGGTGCTGGGAGCTGCCCTGCCCGGCCGAGCCGTAGTTGAGCGCGCCCGCCTTGCTGCGCGCCAGGTCCACAAACTCCTTGACCGTGCCCGCCTTGACCGAGGCGTGGACCACCAGGGCCACGTCGGTCTGGCCGACCAGGGCCACGGTCTGGAAATCCTTGAGCAGGTCGTAGGGCAGCTTGCGGTAGACCGCCACATTGGTGGCGATGGTGCTGGGCGAGAACAGCAGGGTGTAGCCATCGGCCTTGGCCTTGGCCACGAACTCCACGCCGATGTTGCCGCCGGCGCCGGTCTTGTTCTCCACCACGATGGACTGGCCCAGCAGCTCACCCACCTTCTGGCCCACGGTGCGGGCCATCACGTCGGTGCCGCCGCCGGCCGAGACGGGCACGACGAGCTGGAGCGGGCGTTGCGGGAAGTTCTGTGCGCTGGCGCTTGTCAGCAACGCGAGGCCCAGCGCGAGGCCGGTGAGAATGTGTTTGGGCGATCCCATGGTGTCTCCTGATGCTTTTGATTGAAATTCGCTCTAAGATGATAACCATACTTATCATTTGCGCAAGCCGGAGACACACCATGCCCCAGACCGCCAGCCCCGCCCTGATCGACGATCTGGTCGCCGCCAACCACATCCTCGTCAACGAGGGTGTACTCGACGGCTTCGGCCACATCAGCGTGCGCCACGACCAGCAGCCCGACCGTTTCCTGATCGCGCGCAGCATGGCGCCCGGCCTGGTGACGGCCGAGGACATCGTGGTCTGCGACCTGGACGGCAATGTGCACGACGCCCAGGGCCGCAAGACCTATGTGGAGCGTTTCATCCACAGCGAGATCTACCGCGCCCGCCCCGACGTGAAGGCCGTGATCCACAGCCACTCGCCCGCCGTCATCCCCTTTGGCGTCACGGGCGCGCGCCTGCGGCCCATCTGCCATATGAGCGGCTTCCTGGGTGCCCAGGTGCCGGTGTTCGAGATCCGCCACGCGGCTGGCGAGGCCACCGACCTGCTGATCCGCAACCAGGCCCTGGGCAAGGCGCTGGCCGCCGACCTGGGCCAGTCTGCCGTGGCGCTGATGCGCGGCCACGGCAATGTGGTGGTGGGCGCCTCCATCCAGCAGGTGGTGTTCCGCGCCATCTACACCGAGGGCAACGCGCGCCTGCAGAGCGAGGCCATGCGCATGGGCGAGATCAACTTTCTCACGCCGCAGGAGGCGAAAGCCGCCTCCGACATGAACGACGAGCACCTGGGCCGCCCCTGGGAAGTCTGGAAGAAAAAGGCGCAGCAAAACCGCGTCTGAGCGTCTGCCTGGGGGCCCGACCTAAAATCATGGCCTCCATGCTGAAATTCGACCTGCTCAAGACCGAGGGCCACGCGCGCCGCGGCCGCCTCACGCTCAACCATGGCGTGATCGAAACGCCCATCTTCATGCCCGTGGGCACCTACGGCACCGTCAAGGGCGTGATGCCGCGCAGCCTGGAGGAGATGGGCGCGCAGATCATCCTGGGCAACACCTTCCACCTCTGGATGCGCCCGGGCCTGGACGTGATGCAGAGCTTCGGCGGGCTGCACGGCTTCGAGCAGTGGCACAAGCCCATCCTCACCGACAGCGGCGGTTTCCAGGTCTGGAGCCTGGGGGCGATGCGCAAGATCACCGAGGAAGGCGTGCACTTCGCCTCGCCCGTGAACGGCGACAAGCTGTTCATGTCGCCCGAGGTCTCGATGCAGATCCAGACCATGCTCAACAGCGACATCGTGATGCAACTGGACGAGTGCACCCCCTACTGGCAGGGCGAAAAGGGCGGCCACGTGACCACCCAGGCCGAGGCGCGCAAGAGCATGGAGATGAGCCGGCGCTGGGCGCTGCGCTCGCAGGCCGAGTTCGCGCGCCTCGAAAACCCCAACGCGCTCTTCGGCATCGTGCAGGGCGGCATGTTCGAAGACCTGCGCCAGGAATCGCTGGAAGCGCTGGTGGCCATGGATTTCCCGGGCTACGCCATCGGCGGGGTGAGCGTTGGCGAGCCCAAGGAGCTCATGAACCAGATCATGGCGCACACGCCGCACCGCCTGCCCGCGCACAAGCCGCGCTACCTGATGGGTGTGGGCACGCCGGAGGATCTGGTCTACGGTGTGCACTGCGGCGTGGACATGTTCGACTGCGTGATGCCCACGCGCAATGCGCGCAACGGCACCCTCTTCACGCGCCACGGCGACCTGAAGCTGCGCAACGCGCGCCACAAGTCCGACCCGCAGCCCATCGACCCGACCTGCACCTGCTATGCCTGCGCAGGCACGGCTGGCGTGAGTTGGAACGAGGGCGGGCGCGCCGGCTTCAGCCGCGCCTACCTGCACCATCTGGACCGCTGCGGCGAGATGCTGGGCCCCATGCTGAGCACGGTGCACAACCTGCACTACTACCTGAACCTCATGCGTGAAGTGCGCGCCGCGCTGGACGCCGGGGCTTACGCGGCCTTCATGCAGCAGTTCGCGGCCGAGCGGGCCCGCGGTATCTGAGGACTTAGAACTTGTGAAGAAATCGTAGCGAGCGGCCCGAGCGCAAGGCGGACGGAGCACAGCCACCGGAACGTACTTCAGGTACGTGAGGATGGCGAGCACCGCCCAATGCGGCGATCGGGTCGCGCAGTAGATTTATTCGCAAGTTCTCAGCGCCACTGGTCGCGCAAGACCCACGCAAAGGCCGCCAGCAGGATCAGCGCCAGGATGCCGAAGTACAGCGCCCAGGGCCGCTTCTTCTCGGCGTAGGGATCGGTCAGCGCGCGCTCGGCATTGGGCGGCAGCTGCGCCGTCTGCGTGAGCGAGGTGCCGAAGGGGATGTTGATCTTGGCGCGCGCATTGATGGCCCAGCCATTGGCGTCCAGGATGGGGCCCAGGTTGCGGCTGCGCAGCTTGAACCAGGCCAGGATGACCGCGGGGCCGGAGATCGCCAGCATGAGCCCGGCCAGTGCAATGGGCACCTGCCACCACTTGAGCGTCAGCAGGCCCACCAGCACCGAGGCCAGGGCCGTGCCGATGGCGCCCACGGCCAGGCCGATGGCGGCAAAGATGCCGGCGAACTTGCCCACGTCGAAAGGGGGCGGCGGGGGCGCCACCGGTGCGGCGGGGGCAGCGGCCACCTTCTTGGCGCCGTCGACCACGGCTGTGGTCAGCTTGTCGTCCGAGGCCTTGGCCTTGCTGGCGGCGATCTTCTGCATCTGCTCGCCGACAAAACGCGCGATGCGCTTGTAGGGCGACCAGAAGGCCTGGCGCAGGCTGATGGGGTGGTCCACGATCTTGGCGATGGTGGCGTCCCAGTCGCGGCCCTGGCGGTCGTAGAACACGCCGTTGCGGCTCACCATGAGCTGGTCCGAGTCGCCCGCGGTGAAGGCCGCGGCGATGCTCATCTTCTCGCTGCCGCGCACGCAGTCGCAATAGACCAGGCACATGCGCGAAAGCGTGGCCAGCGCCGCGTGGCGGCCGGCGTCGTTGACGGCCACGCAGAGCTCGGCCGAACGGCCGTCCAGGTACAGCGTGCCGACCTGGAAGGTGGCCTTGCCCTGGCGGGTGTAGAAATCGCGGAAGGCGACGAAGTTGTTGGCCAGGGCCAGCAGGTCGCGCACGTAATGGGCCAGGCGCTCGAGCTGGCGCACGGCCTCGGCCTCGGCTGCCGCATCGGGCTTGGCGGCCAGCCAGGCGGCATAGGGCGCGAGCTTGTCCTTCAGCGCCAACCAGTCGGACTCGGTCAACAGCGCGCGATCCCCCAGCAGCGGCTGGACGGCGGCCCGGTTCAAGGTGGCCATGCGCGCGACCCAGGCCGGGTTGAGCCCGCTGCCCAGCGGCAGTGTCGCACCGGCCTGCACATGCGCCAAGGGCAGCGCGGCGATGTTCTCGTCGTCGTTCTTCAAGGTCGCGCCCCCGAGCGCGGCCAGCGTCGCGTCGGCCGCATTGAGGGCCGCGCCGGCACGCGCATCGAAGGCCGCCAGACGGCAGCGCACGAACCAGTCTTCCACCTTCCCGGCCACGGCGGCCAGGGCCTCGTGCGCGGCGGCGGTGGCGTCGCCCAGCGGGCGCGCGGCCTGGCCAGCCGCTTCCCATGCGGACTGGGCGCGCTGCGCGTGGCGCAGCTGCGCGGCGTTGGCAACTGCTACCGTGACCAGCCCGTCGCCGCTGTTCAGGTCGGCCAGCAGCTCGCGCGCGGCGGCGGCGATGGCCGCACCCTCTTCATCGTCGTCACGGATGGCGGCCAGCGGCACGCCGGGCAGTTTCTGCGCCAGCACGTTCGTGTCTTTCAGGCGCGCACCGGCCCAGGCCACGGCGGCGATCAGTTCGGGCGCGCGGACCTGGCCGTCGCCATCGCTGTCCACAAAGGACAGGGTGCGGGCGTCGAACTCGATGCCCTTGACCGGACAGGACAGGGCCACCCAGAGCTTCTGGTCGAGCTGGCCGATGTTGAGCAGTTCGGCCGCGGTGTCCAGGCGGACCTGGTCGAAACCGCCGGCACGGAAGAAACGCCAGTGAGGCAGGGATGCGGTCATGGAACGGTCCTCCTGATCGGGTTGCGCTTCATCTTACCTCCAGCCCTGCGGGGCTTCAGGACCGCACGGGCACCGTGCCGTGATGCGGCCGCATGCGGTCCAGCACCCGGGTGCTCATGCTGCGCGAGAGTTCTTCCTTGCCCAGGAAGACCGTGCCCAGGCCCTCCTGGCGCAGCAGCTGGGCTTCGTCCTCACTCAAGGTGCGCAGCAGGATTTCCACGTTCGGGTTGAGTGCGCGGGCGGTCTCCACCATGCGGCGCGCGCGCATGGAATCGGGCGGGGTGATGACCAGCATGGCGGCACGCGCGATGTGCGCCTGGATCAGCACCTCGGCTTCGGCCGCGTCGCCGCTGACGGCCGGAATGCCCTCCTTGCGCAGCGTCTCCACCAGCTCGCGGTTCTGCTCGGCCACGACAAAGGGGATCTCCTGCTCGCGCAACTCGGCCGCCATGCGACGGCCCACGCTGCCGTAACCCACCAGCACCACCTGCCCCGTGAGCTGCCTGGGGTCGGTGGACAGGGGCAGCTCGGCCAGCGGGTCGTCGCGTTGTTCGAAACGGCGCACCAGATCGGAACGCTGGCGCAGCCAGGCCTGCAAGGGCCCGATGGCGGCGAAGAGGGCCGAATTGGCGGCGATCGAAATCAGCGCCCCGGCCAGCACCAGGCTCTGGCCCTCGGCCGGCAACAGCTTCAGGGCCACGCCCATGCCGGCCAGGATGAAGGAGAACTCGCCGATCTGCGCCAGGCTGGCGCCGATGGTCAGCGCCGTGTTGAGCGGGTAACGGAACAGCAGCACCAGGCCGACAGCGGCCAGGGTCTTGCCCACCATGATGATGGCCACCACGGCCAGCACCTTGAGCGGTTGCTGCCAGAGCACGGCCGGATCGAACAGCATGCCGACCGAAACGAAGAAGAGCACGGCAAAAGCATCGCGTAGGGGCAGCGACTCATCGGCCGCGCGGTGGCTGTACTCGGACTCACGCATCATCATGCCGGCGAAGAAGGCGCCCAGCGCGAAGGACACGTCGAAGAGCATGGCGGCGCCGAAGGCCACACCGATGGCCGCGGCCACCACACACAGGGTGAACAGCTCGCGCGAACCAGTGCGCGCCACCCACCACAGCAGCTTGGGGAACACGCGCCGCCCCACCACCAGCATCACGGCGATGAAGGCCGCCACCTTGGCCAGGGTCAGGCCCATGGCGGTCCAGAGATTGCCGGTGTCGGCCGCCTTGCCTGCGCCCGCCTCGCCCATGACACCGGCCAGGGCCGGCACCAGCACGAGCACCAGCACCATGACCAGGTCTTCCACCACCAGCCAGCCCACGGCGATGCGGCCGTTGATGCTGTCGAGCAGGCCCTTGGCTTCCAGCGCGCGCAGCAGCACCACGGTGCTGGCCACCGACAGGCACAGGCCGAAGATCAGCGCCCCGCCCCAGTGCCAGCCCCAGGCCATGCTGGCGCCCATGCCCAGGGCCACGGCCACCGCGATCTGCACGATGGCGCCCGGCACGGCAATGCGCCGCACCGCCAGCAACTCGCGCATGGAGAAATGCAGGCCCACGCCAAACATCAGCAGCATCACGCCGATCTCGGCCAGCTGGCCGGCCAGGCCGATGTCCCCCACAAAACCCGGAGTGGCCGGGCTGATGACCACACCGGCCAGCAGATAACCCACCAGCGGCGGCATCCTGAGCTGGATGGCCAGCAGGCCGAGGATCATCGCCAGGCCGAAGCCGGTGGCGATGGTGGCGATGAGGGTGACGTCGTGGGGCATGGGCAGAAAAAAGTGTCTACCCCGAAGATACCCCATGCTGCGTCAGCGGCCGGCTGCGCAAGCGCAAGGTGAGCAGCGCGGAGGTGCTGGAATGCCTGCGCCAGGGCACCCTGCCAGCGCGTGCCCGAACCCAACCCCTGCAGGGGCAACCTGGAGTGCCGCATGAAGCGCTATGTGGCGGGGCGGGAGCTGGCGGTGATCGTGGCCTTGTGCGACGAAGACCCCGATCTGGTGGTGGTAACGGTATTCAGCGTGGGTTGATCGGAGCAGAGCATGTATCACTACACCCAGTGCGGACTGGACAACGTGTGGCTGGAGAACGGCTACAAGGGGAAGAAGACCGCCTATGGTCAGGCCGTGGCTGTCGAGGATGCGGACGGCCTGCACCAAGCCCTGGAGCTGGTCGCCAAGCAGGGCCGCCTCAACGGCAAGGAGCTGAAGTTCCTGCACGTGGCCATGGGCCTCTCCCAGGGCAGGCTGGGCAAACTGCTGGGCGCCACCGAACAATCCGTCAGCCTGTGTGAGCGCACCGGCAAGGTGCCGCAGGCCGCCGAGAAGCTCGAGGGCAATGCAAGATCAGCGAGGTGATCGAACGCATCAGCACCGTGGAGCACCTGCTGAATCAGCGCATCGTGGTGCGGGAGACGCGGCGCAAGTGGGTGTCGGAGACGCAGGTGGCGGAAGAAGCCGGTGGCGAAGTGCCTGCATAGGCATCCGCACGACTGCACGTCCTCACATCTGGTTGCCGCGAAAACATGGAAAGGCGCTTCACAGATTTTCTCCCTGACGTTTTGGACCTGCCGCCCTCTGAAAAATAGTCTCCGTAAATGGCCCATCGACCGGGCTCTCTTTACCCGATGAGCTTGTCATACTCGCCATGCGTGCCGATCCAGAACCAATGGACGCCGCCTGGCACAGGCAGGCCGAGCGCCCTGTCCCTGTAGTAGAGGCCGACTCGCACGCTGTGATACCGGCCATTTCCTATGGTTTTGAAATGCAGCGACGGGTGCGCCGGCTCGCTCTTGAGCAGAGCAAAGTTCGGTGCGCCAGGGCTTGCACGTCGGCTGGCAACGCGTCGAGGCACTGCCAGAAACGCTTTGACGCCGTGTGTTTCAAAGTTCTCGCACCATGCCGGCGCGATAGTCGGCAAGCGCTTCCGCCGCCAGTCCTTCCAGCTTTCCGGAAGCGGCGTCTTGCTCGATTTGCTTATCCCACGCAGCGGCATCGAACTCGGCGAACCAGCGCCGGAATTCAGCCAGTTCCGCAGCGGGCAGTGATTCCACCGCCTTCTCAATTGACTTCACGTTTCCCATGCTGGGGCTCCCATTGCGACGCGACAATGCCAAGTATGCGGCAAGTCGCTGATATGCCGCAAGCGCCTCACCCCTGCGCGAGCAGCCCCGCCACCTTCTCCCGCAACCCCTCCAGCTGTACTTCTCCCGCCGCCAGCGGCGCCCCCACATTCAAGCCCACCGTATTGAACAGCCCCCGCCGGAAGGGCTTGGCCATGGCCGTGGGTTTGCCACCCACGAGCTCGGCACGACTGAAGTAGGAGCCCCAGAGATTGGTGAGCGCCATGGGCACCACGGGGGCGGGCTGCAACTCCAGGATCTTCATGAGGCCGCCCTTGAACTCCTGCAGCGTGCCGTCGTGCGTGATGCCGCCTTCGGGAAAGATGGCCAGCAGGTCGCCTTCTTTGAGCACCTGGGCGGCGGCCTTGAAGGCGGCTTCGTAGGCCTCGGGGTCTTCGGCGCGCGGGGCGATGGGGATGGCCTTGCCGAGCTTGAAGAGCCAGCCCAGCACCGGGATCCTGAAGATGCGATGGTCCATGATGAAGCGGATGGGCCGCGGGCTGGCTGCCATGAGCAGCACCGCGTCCACGAAGCTCACGTGGTTGCAGGCCAGGATGGCGGGGCCGGTGGTGGGGATGTGCTCGTCACCCGTGACCTTGAAGCGGTAGACGAAGTGGCTCACGATCCAGGCCACGAAACGCAGCAGGTACTCGGGCACCAGCAGGAAGATGTAGAGCGCCACCACGGCATTGGCCAGGCCCACGAGGAAGAAGATCTGCGGAATGGTGACGTCCATGGCCAGCAGCGCGCCCGCGATGAGCGAGCTGGCGATCATGAACAGGGCGTTGAGGATGTTGTTGGCGGCGATGATGCGCGCACGGTGCGTGGCCGGGCTGCGCAGCTGGATCAGCGCGTACATGGGCACGCTGTAGAGGCCGGCGAACAGGCTGAGCAGCAGCAGATCGGCCATGACACGCCAGTGCGCGCTCTGCGCCAGGAAGGCGGCCAGGCCCATGATCTCGGCGGCCGGCAGGCTGCGTGAAGCGAAGTACAGATCGATGGCAAACACCGTCATGCCGATCGCG
The DNA here is from genome assembly GCF_054780335.1 of Curvibacter fontanus. Classification (NCBI taxonomy): domain Bacteria; kingdom Pseudomonadati; phylum Pseudomonadota; class Betaproteobacteria; order Burkholderiales; family Comamonadaceae; genus Curvibacter; species Curvibacter fontanus. The sequence continues at coordinate 52,197 of NZ_BAAGWN010000003.1, read as the reverse complement.
CCCAGGGGCACCAGGCCGATCTCCACGTGCCGGCGGCTGAGCATCTCGCACATCAGCGAGCCGATGCCGATGCCGATGGAGAACACCACCAGCAGCAGCGAGGCCACGTGCGCGTCGCCGTGCAGCACCTCCTTGGCGAAGCTGGGGAACTGGCTGAGGAAGACCGCGCCGAAGAACCACATCCAGCTGATGCCCAGGAGCGAGCGGTAGACCACGATGTTGCCGTGCGCGAGCTTGAGGTTGCGCCAGGTCTCGGAGACCGGGTTCCAGTTGATCTTCAGACCGGGGTCGGTCGCCGGTGCGCTGGGAATGCGCCCGGCCACCAGGCGGCCCGCCACGGCCAGGCCCACACAGGCGTAGGCCACGCTCTGATGGCCCACCTCGGGAATGGCGACGATCAGGCCGCCCACCACATTGCCCAGCAGGATGGCCACGAAGGTGCCCATCTCCACCATGCCGTTGCCACCCGTGAGCTCGCGCTCGCTCAGCACCTGCGGCAGGTAGGCGAACTTCACCGGCCCGAAGAGCGTGGAGTGCAGGCCCATCATGAAGGTGCACAGCAGCAGGGCCGGCACATTGGCCATGATGAAACCCCAGGCCGCCACCCCCATGATGGCGATTTCCAGGTTCTTGACGAAACGGATCATGACCGTCTTCTCGAATTTGTCGGTCAGCTGGCCGCTGGTGGCACTGAAGAGCAGAAAGGGCAGGATAAAAAGCGCGCCGATCACCAGGCCCGCCATGGCCGGTGGCAGCCAGCCCACGCTGAGCTGGTAGGTCACCATCACCGTGAAGGCGAACTTGAAGAGGTTGTCGTTGGCCGCGCCGCTGAACTGCGTCCAGAAGAAGGGCGCGAAGCGGCGCTGGCGCAGCAGGGCGAACTGGTTGGGGTGCGCGTCGTGCTGAGCGCCGGCGTTCGACGAGGCGTTGTTGTCGTTCAAGGCTGTCTCCTCCGTTTATGGCTGATTGGCATTCTGCACGAGCGAGCGCAGGGCCTGGATGACCGGCCAGGCGGCGAACGCGGCCACCAGGTGCTTGAGGCTGTGGCCCGAGACCAGTTGCCCCGTCCACTGGAAGACCGCTGTGTCGTACCGCTCCAGCGCCTTGGCCACGGCGTAGATGCCGATCACGGCGCCCCAGCGCAGGGCCAGCGCGCCGGGCAGCGGTCGCATGACAGCCAGCACCAGCAGCAGCACCATGCCGCCACCCTGCAACAGGGCCCAGGGCAGCAGGTTGCCGCTGTGCAGCCAGACCCACACGCTCAGGGGCCCGCCCAGTAGTACGGCCAGGGCCAGCCATTGCCCGGCGCGCACGCTCATGGCAACAGCTGCGCCCAGGCCCAGCAAGCCGGCGAAGGCCACCGTCATGCCCAGGCGGTCCACGACCAGGCCCGCGTTGTCGGGCTGCCAGTGGTACCAGGCCGAGCACAGGGCCGTGAGGATGAGGCCGGCGAAGAACAGCGCGGCCAGCTGGCGCTGCGCTGCGGTCAGCGCAGCAACCGGCACCCGACGCAGCACGCGCAGGCCCAGCAGGCCGAAGAGGGCGAAGGGCAGGTTGCTCAGCACGTCGAGCGCGCAGGGGATGCCCAGCCAGGCGCGCTGGTCGGCAAAGTCGTGGAAGTGCGGGTCTTGCGCCAGCGGCGGGGCGACGACGGCCGCCAGGGCCAGCAGCAGCACGGCGCCCGGCAGGCCGGCTTCGGCACGGGAGAACGATGAAGGCATGAATGACTCCGGGGTGGTGATGGCCGCACTGTAGGGGCATGCATCACAGATCAGGTCATTTCACGCGACTTGTGCGATTCTGGATTCTGTCTACCCGGAGTATCGATAATCGATACCCAGGAGACGCCCCCGCATGAGCACCACCGCCGACCTCGTCCTGGTCCTCAAGAAAGAACTCAAGGCCGCCCACCTGACCTACGCCGGCCTGGCAAAAAAGCTGGGCATGGCCGAGAGCAGCGTCAAGCGCATGCTGGCCAGGGGGGACATGCCGCTGTCGCGCATCGACGCGATCTGCCGCGCGCTCAAGCTGGACTTCGCCGAACTCGCGCGCCGCGTGGCCGACGCACAGCCCCTGCTGGCCGAACTGACGCAGGCGCAGGAAAAGGCCGTGGTGGCCGACAAGAAGCTGCTGCTCGTGGCGATCTGCGTGCTGAGCCAGTGGACCCTGGAGCAGATCGTGGCGAGCTACCGCCTGAGCGAGGCCGAGGGCGTGAAGTACCTGGCCCAGCTGGACCGCATCGGCATCATCGAGCTGCGGCCGCTGAACCGCTACCGCCTCAAACTCGCCAAGACCTTCCGCTGGCGAGCGCACGGGCCGGTGATGGACTACTTCCGCGAGCACGCCCTGCTGGACTATTACAGCGGCGGCTTCGACGGCCACGGCGAAGGCCTGCTGCTGGTGCACGGCAGCATCAGCCGCAGCCTGGCGCCCGCTTTCATGGAACGCCTGCAGCGCGTGGCCCAGGACTTTGCGCAGCAACATCAGGCCGACCAGAAACTGCCCGAGAAGGACCGCGAGGGTTTCACCCTGCTGCTGGCGATGCGGAGCTGGGAATTCGAGGCCTTTGCCGCACTGCGACGATAGGTCGATGTCATGTCTGCAGCAGAACCTTTGTCCACCATTCGACGCGCACGGCCGGATGACTTGTCGCGCATCGAAGCTTGCGTTCTGGCTGCGTATTCGCCCTGGATATCAGTGATCGGCACGCAACCGGGGCCCATGCTCGAAAACTACACCGAAGTCCTGCGCTCGCGGAAAGTCTTCGTCAGTGAACATGGCGGAAGGATTGTCGGCTTGCTGATCCTTGCCGGAACGAGCGAGGGCTTCATCCTTGAGAACGTCGCGGTCCACCCGGATTTCAGCGGGCAAGGGCTCGGGCACCGCTTTCTCTTGCTGGCGGAGCAAGAAGCCATCGCGGATGGCCATGCCTCGATTCACCTCTACACGCACGAAAAAATGGTCCGCAACATAGATCTCTATGAGAAGGTCCGGTACGTCATGTACGACCGTCGTACCGAAGGTCCTTACACAAGGGTCTTTATGCGAAAAACGCTGGGTTCCCGCTAAGGGTCAAAGCCTCAATCCGCCAGAAACACCGTCAGCACCCCCGTGTAGCCATACACATGATGCCGCGCGATCTCACCGCCCGCGAAGAAACCCACCAGGGGCACCTCGCCCAGCGCATGGCGCAGGATCTGCAGCTCGGCGCTGGGGCCGCCGAAGTGCGGGCCGCCGCGGCCTGAGCAACTGACATAGACCGCGCCGGCAATGCGGCGGGTGGCAGGCGCAGCATCGACACCTGCCGCGGTCACGGTGAGCGGCAGTTCCTCGGGCTCCAGTTCCTCGCGGATCTCGGCGCAGATGCGCATGAGGTCGGCGCGCGCGGCCTGCACATTGCGCTGGCAGAAGGCCAGTTGCATGCCCTCTTCCACCACCTCGGCCAGGGCCACGCCGCCGCGCTGCGGGTCCAGGCCGATGATGTGGCGCACGCGCACGTCGCTGCCGAAGTTGCCGGTGCGGCTGATGGCGCGGCCGTCCGCGGCCACGTCCTGCGCATGCACCAGGCCGGCCAGCGTGGCGCGCACGGCGGACAGGGCCTGCTCGGGTTCGTCCAGCGTCACATCCAGCTCGCGCAGCAGCACCTGCAGGGCGGGCTCACCGTCGAGCCGGTAGACCACGTTGCGCTCGGCTTCGGTGATGGTGTGGCTGCCGGCCACGGGGCAGCAGCCCTGGGTGACGCGCGAGACCACAGACACGCCTTCGCCGAAGGCCACGCCGCTGAGCCCTCCGTGAAACACACCGGTGGAGCGCCCCTGGCCGCGGATGAAACCGTCACCGCCCAGCGCGAACTGCACGCTCTCGCCGCGGCTGGCGGCCAGGCCGCCGAAGAGGTAGCCGCTGCCGGTGCGCGCGGCCATCTCGCTGAGGAGTTCGGACAGCTCGGGCGTGCGGCCGTCGGCGTGTACGAGCGCGGTGTGCGCATCGAAGCCCAGGCCCAGTGGCGCCACGCCGGAGAACACACGGTACTGGTCGGCGGGCAGGTCGCAAAGCAAAACGGCCATGGCCGGTTCGTCGAAGTACTCGACGTTGGTCGCAGCTATGCCCACACCCACGGTGCCGGCCCAGTCGGTCACCTCGGGCAGTTCGGCGCTGAGATGGGCGAGGATGGCCTCGGCCTCGGCGGCGTAGTGGTCGCTGATGTAAAGCAGGGCCAGCGTGGGGCTGCCCGCACCGGGCAGGGCCAGCTGCGCGCGCAACTGGGCCAGCACCAGCGCGGCGGCCATGCGCCATTGCGGGTGGGTGGCGTGGGCCAGGGGAAAGTTTTTCATCACGGTCGTGGGCCTGTTTCACTGATTTCTCAAGTGCGAACAGACCCTAGGCGCTGGGCTTGGGTTTGCGCGGAGCGGTTTTTTTCGCAGGCTTGGCGGCGGGCGCTGGCGCGGCCTTGGCCGCCGCAGCGCTGCGCGCGGCCGCGTCTTTCATGGCCTGGCCGGCAATCTGCTGGAACTGCTGGGTCAGCGCACCCCAGTACTGCATGGGGTCGGCCATCGGTGTGGCGCTGGCGGCTGCTTGTTCTGCGGAGGAGGCGGGCGGCGCCTTGGCTTGCGGCGCCGCTGCGGCTTGGGCTGCGGGCGCAGCGCCCGACATGGGCCAGGCCATGCCGGCGCCGGGCATGGGCACGTTCATGCTCTTGAGCGTTGCCAGGGTCATCTTCTGCACTTCGAGCGCCTGGATGGTGGCCTTGAGTGCGGCGGCGTTCTGGTCCAGCCAGAACTGCACGGCCTTGAGTTCGCTGATGCGCTTGTCCAGCGCCTCGGGGTCCAGCGTGGGAGCGACCCAGCCGGCCATGGGGGTCTTGCCGCCCTGGGCGAGTTTTTGCAGGAAATCGAAGCCCGGCACGAACTGGCCGAAGCCTGTGGGGTCTGACGGTTTGCTCATCCAGCCGCTCCTGCAGGGTTCACTGGGAAACAGCTTACCGCATGGCGGGCCCGCGCGCCGCATCCCCCCAAAAAGAAACCGGCCCGCGTGGCGGGCCGGTCACAGGGCATAAAGGGGCTGCGGGCGTTTACTCGACGCGGCCGATGCGCTGCACCAGCGCCGCCATGGCCTTGGCATCCGTCTGCACAAAACGCTCGAACTCGGGCGCGTCCTGGTACATGAAGGAGGTGCCCGCGGCCACCAGCGACTGCTTGGCGCGCGCATCTTCGGAGGCGGCCTTGGCGGCCTGGCGCAACCGGGTCACCACGGCCTCGGGCGTGCCGGCGGGCACGAAGAGACCGGACCACTGCGAGTAGCTGATGGGCACGCCCAGCTCCTTGAAGCTCGGCACCTCGGGCAGGGCGGCCAGGCGGCCTTCACCCCAATGCGCCAGCACACGCAGCTTGCCGGCGCGCACGTGCTGCATCACGCTGGACGGGCCGGTGGACAGCGCGTCGATCTGGCCGGCCAGCAGGGCCATGACGGCCGGGCCCGCGCCGGTGTAGGGCACGTGCAGCATGAAGGTGCCGGTGGCGACCTTGAGTTGCTCCATGGGCACGTGCATGGTGCCGTAGTTGCCCGAGGAACCGAAGGTCACCTGGCCGGGTTTGCTCTTCACATGGTTGATGAAGTCCTGGTAGGTCTTCCAGGGGCTGTCGGCGCGCACCACCAGGGCGGTGGGATCGGCCGTGAAGCGCGCCACGGGCTTGAGCTGGTCCAGGGTGTAGAGCGGGTTGCGCTTGAGCATCTTGTCGGCCTCGGGCAGCACGACAACGGAGGAAAGCGACATGAGCAGGCTGTAGCCGTCGGCACGCGACTTGGCCACTTGCGCCATGCCGATGCCACCGCCGGCGCCGCCCTTGTTTTCCACCACCATGGGCTGGCCCAGCGCGCGCGCCATGGCCTCGGCCACGGGACGGCCCACGGTATCGGCCACGCCGCCCGGCGGGAAGGGCACGAGCATGGTGAGGGGTTTGCTGGGGTAGACGTCCTGCGCCAGGGCGGGCAGGCCGGCGGCCGCCAGCGCGGCGGCGCTCAGTTGCAGAAATTCACGGCGTTGGGTCATGGGGGTCTCCTCGTTGTGTTGGTACATCCTACCGTTCGGGCCGAGCCTGTCCTGAGCAAGGACGAAGGGCCCTTCGACCAAGCTCAGGGCGAACGGCTGTTCCGGTTCGCCTCGCCTAGATTTCCTGGACGGGGTTGTTCAGCTCGCCCAGGCCGCTGATGGCCACACGCACCACGTCGCCGTGCTTCAGGAACTTGGGCGGATTGAAGCCGACGCCCACGCCCACCGAGGTGCCGGTGGCGATGATGTCGCCGGGCAGCAGGGTCATGGCGGCGCTCATCTGTTCGATCAGGGTGGGCACGTCGAAGATCAGCTGCGAGATGTGGGCGTTCTGGCGCTGCTCGCCGTTGACCCAGGTCTGCATGCGCATGTCGGTGGGGGCCTCGTCGGTGGTGGTGATCCAGGGACCGATGGGGCAGAAGCCGTCGAGGGACTTGCCCAGGAACCACTGCGCGTGGTTCTTCTGCAGGTCGCGCGCGGTGACGTCGTTCATGGCGACAAAACCCCAGACCTGCTTCATGGCGTCGTCCTTGCTGACGTTGCGGCAGGTGGCGCCGATGACCACGCCGATCTCGCCCTCGTAGTCCACCGACTGGGTGTGCTTGGGGTTGTACTGGATGGGGTCGGTGGGGCCGTTGAGCGTGAACGTGGCCTTGGTGAAGATCTGCGGGAAGGCGGGGATGGCCGAGGCGGCGCCGCTGGTGGCGTTGAAACCGCTCTTGTCGAACTCCATGGCGTGATCGTGGTAGTTCTTGCCCACGGCGAAGGGGTTGCGCAGGAAGGCCGAGAGCGGGGCCAGGAATCTGACCTGGACCATGGGCACGCGCGCCGTCACGGCGGCCTGCAGCTGCGCGGCGCTCACGCCCAGCTGGATGACGTTGAGCACCGGGTTGGGGTGCTGGGCCAGCGGGCCGCCGAGCAGGGCGACTTCCTGCTTGGCTTCATCGACCAGGGCCAGGTGAATCTGGCCGTCTTTTTGCACACGCGCGATTTTCATGCGGACTCCTGAGAGGCAACCGGCTATTGGTTGCAATTGGTTTATCTTGGTAGGAAATTATAGAGGCTCATTGTCATTCTTACGCGCGGGGGAAACACGTAGCCCGCCCGCTCATTGGTCTCATTTGGTCTATGATCGATCGCGACACGGCCCAACCCTCCACCATTGCCCTGCGACCCATGGACCCCACCGCCCTGCTGCGTGAAACCCTGCTTGAAAAGCTGAAGTCCGGCATCTGGCGCGCCGGCCATCGCATCCCGACCGAACGCGCGCTGTGCACCGAGTACAGCCTGGGCCGTTCGGCCGTGCGCCGCGTGCTGGGGCAGCTCAAGGAGGCCGGGCTGATCACGCAGACGGTGGGCAGCGGCACCTATGTGAGCGAGCGCATCGCCACCCTGCTGCCGGCGCTGGAGTCCAGCGCTGCCACGGCGGCGGTCAGCCCGTCCGAGCTGATGGAAGTGCGCATGGCGCTGGAGCCGGCCATCGTGGAGATGGTGGTGCGCAATGCCACGCCGGCCGACTTCACGCGCATGACCCAGTGCTGCGAGCGCGCCGAAGCGGCCCACACCCTGGAAGACTTCGAGCACTGGGACGGCCTGCTGCACGAGGTGATCGCCGAAGCCGCGCACAACAGCTTCGTGAGCCAGGTCTTCAAGCTCATGAACCAGGCCCGCGCCCAGGGCGAATGGGGCATGCTCAAGCGCCGCAGCGTCACACCCGAGCGGCGCGAGGCCTACCAGCGCGAACACCGCCAGCTGGTCGCCGCGCTGCGCGAGCGCGACCTGGAGCGCGCGCTGGACTGCACGCGGGGCCATCTGATCCATGTGCAGCGCAATCTGCTGGGGCGCTAAAACACGCGCATCAATCCACTGCGCAACCCGATCGCGTCGTTGGACGGTGCTCGCTACGATTGCTTCACGAGTTTCCCAGGCTCCTAATGTTTCATGCCGGCGCCGTGGGCATCGGCACCCGGGGCCGCCGTGCGCACCGGCAGCTGCACCTGCAGCTTGCTTTCCACGCCCTTGGCATTCTTGAAGACCAGGGTCAGGGGAATGGTGCCGTCCTTGCGCAGGGCGGTCTTGAGGTCCATCAGCATGACGTGGTAACCCCCGGGCTTGAACTCGACGGTCCTGCCAGCGGGCAGCTCGACATCCGGAGCGGCACGCATGCGCATGATGTCACCGTCCATCTTCATCTCATGCACTTCGGTGATGCCGGCCACAGGCGAGGACACGCCGACCAGGCGTGTGTTTTCCTTCGCGGTGAGTTTCATGAAAGCACCGCTGACTTTCTGGCCCTGCACGGTGACACGGGCCCAGGCCTCGCGCACCTCGACAGATTGGGCCTGGGCGGCCAGGACGGTGAAGGCGGCCAGCAGGGCAGCCAGGTTCTTGAAGGACATCATGGTGGTACTCCTGATTCAAAACTATAAGGGGAATTCAAAGGACTCAGTGCGCGTGGGCCGGTGCGCCCGAGGGCAGCACCTCGAGCAGCACGGCCGGCGCCTTGAGGCCGCGGGTCGAAGTGCCCTGCGCGGGGATCTCGGCCCAGTCCAGCCGGCCCTGGACGCAACCCTGCTCCACCCGGAACCACAGGGCGCCGGCCTGCTCGGGCAGCGTGGCGCGCAGCACGAACTCGTCATACCAGTCGTCCTGCAGGAAAGACGCCGGGCTGCTGGCCGTCCAGCTGACCTCGACCACGTCTTCGCGCACGGTCTTGCCGTGGCTGCTGTAGGGCTGGGCCAGGGTCTCGCGCCGCACGGCCAGGGTCCAGCCCGGCTTCGGGCTGGGCTTGGCGCCGCGCACGCCTACGGGCAGGAACACACGGATGGCCGTGGTGGGGCTGCCGTCGCAGCCGTGGCCCACGCGGAAGGTCGCGCGGTAGCTGCTGCCGGCCAGCGCGGCCTGGTCTTCCAGGACCACGTGGGCCGAAGCCGTGGTGGCGCTCGCCAGCAGGGCGGCGGCGCGCAAGAAGGCATTGAGATGTTTCATACGGGATCTTTCAGAAATTGACTTTGAGGTCCGCCACGTAGGTGCGCTGCGGGTAGGGATGGAAGCTCCAGTAGGTTTCGTCGGTCAGGTTGTCGATGCCCAGCGAAGCCACGGCCTTGGGGTTGAGGCGGTAGCGCCAGCGCAGGTCGGTCACCAGGTAGCTGCTGGCGCCCGTGTAGGCATCCCCATTGACGTCCGAATTGTCGAGCGTGGAATACTGCTTGCCGCTGTAGCGCATACCCAAGGAGCCGCTCTGTTTTTCGTCGAAGCGGTAGTTGACCAGGGCCGTGGCGCGCCAGACCGGCACGCGCGGCTGGTACTTGCCCACGCTGGCCGGGTTCGCAGGGTTGCTGACGATGCGCGAGTCCGCATAGGTCAGGCTGCCGGACAGCTCCAGCCCCTTGAGCAGCGCGTCGCTGCCGTTGTAGGCCAGCTCCACGCCCTTGGTGTTGACCGCGTCGATGTTCTGCACGCGGCTGGTGGTGGTGCTGCCGGGGATGAGCTGTGAGTACAGCGCGTCACGCGTGTCTTCGTTGAACAGGGTCAGGCGCAGCAGGCCGCGGCCCAGGTCCTGCTCCAGGGTGAGCTCGGTGGTCCAGGATTTTTCGGGCGCCAGATTCGGGTCGTTCACGAAGGAGAGGTTGGCGTTGGAGGTGGAACCGTAGAGCTCCTGCACGGTGGGCATGCGCACGGCACGGCCCGTGGCGGCCTTGAGCACCTTGTCGGCCGACCACTGCCAGGCCAGCGCGGCCTTGGGAGACACATGGGTTTCGCTGCGGCTGGCGTAGTCCACCGGCGTGGAGCCGCTGAGTCGGGTGTAACCGCCTGAGGCGCTCCATTGCTCCACGCGCGCGCCGAGCACGGTTTTCCAGCGCGGGGCAAAAGCCCAGCTGTCCTGGCCGTAGAGGGCCTGGGTCTGCGTCTTGCCGCCGACATCGCTGTTGAGTGAACCCGCCTCGTCAGTGAGCCAGTTGCCGGTGATGTTGGACTTGAGGATGCGCAGCTGGTGGTTGTCCTGCTGGGCGCCGAAGTCCACGATGTGCGCGCCCTGCAGGCCCTGGGGCCGCCAGGTACCACGCGCCACCACAGTGGACCAGCCCGTGCCTTGCTGGTCGGTGATCGTGCCCGCGCCGCCGCTGAGCGTGGAAGCGGCCGAGAGCGTGGCGGCGCGCAGCTGGTCGCGGCCGTAGTCGTAGACGCTGGCGGCCAGTTCCCCGTCCCACTCGCCCTTGGTGTTGCTCTTGAGCGAGAGGCCGTGCATCACATGGGCCAGGCTTTCACGCGAGGCGTTGAAGGCGTTGTTGACGTTGTAGTTCTGGCCGTTGATCTGCACGTCCCCGTAGTACACGGCATAACCCGCCGCGTCGCGCAGATAACTCTGCGGCTTACCTTCGGCGGTGTTGGCCCAGCTGCCCAGGGTGTAGCTGGCCCGCAGCGTGGGCGAGAAGTCGTAGGCCAGCTTGATCCGGGCCTGGTCCTGCACGGTGTGGTACTGGGTGTTGGTGCCCAGGATGTAGTTGTCCGCGTTGGTGGTGCTGAGGGTGCGCACGGCGCCCGTGACGGGTGTGGTGCCCGCGCCGGCCGTGGCCGTCAGCAGCCTGGTGGCGAACACCAGGGGCTGGCCCGTGCTGTCCGTGTGGTTCACATGCACCCACCAGGACCAGTCGCCGCTGCGGCTGCCCAGCGAGGCGCTGCCCTGGGTGCCGCCGTAGCTGGCACTGCTGTTGTAGAGCTTGAAGTTCTGGTTCCAGGCGCCCAGGCTGGCCGAACCCTCGAAGCGGGTGGGCATGCGCGTCACATAGTCCACCACCGCACCCACGGAGTTGCCGGGATAGGCCGCCGAGTAAGGGCCGTACATCACGTCCACACGCTCGATCTCCTCGGGGCTCACCATGCCCCAGCGCGGCGCGTAGGTGGCGCCGTTGCCCAGGTAGTTGGAGAGCAGGATGCCGTCGGCGTACACCGCCGAGCGCGCGCTGTTGCCCGTGCCCGAGGCGCGGCTCGACAGCACGGCGTGGTTGTAATCACCCGCATAACGCTTGCGCACCAGCAGGCTGGGGAAGTACTTGAGCGCGTCCTCGCTGTCGGTGGCGTTGACGGTCTCCGCGATCTGCTCGCGCGTCACGCCTTCGATGGTGGCGGGGATCTGCGTGGGCAGCGAGGTGGGCTGGCCGCTGTTGACGGTGACCACACCGAGCGATTTCGCCGGTGTGTCGGTCTCGGCCTGTGCCGCGACGCTCCGGGCCGAAGCCTCAAAGGCCAAAGGGAAGGCCAGGGCCAAGGCCATGACCAGGCGGTTCTTCCGCATGAATATTCTCCGGAAACATCAGGGAACACAGCCGGGCCGGTGCAGGCACCGGGCAGGCTGACGCGATGGATCAGGAGAAGGCGGGAGGACCGCGAGGGGGAAGGGGTGCGGCCGTTCGGCCGGCGATGTGCGCCGCCGCCAGCGGGCGCAGGGCGTGCGCCAGGACCGAGGGGACGAAGGGCTCGGGTTGCGCCAGCGCAGGCGGCGCACCCGCGGGCAGGCACATGGGGCAGTCCAGGGTGTGGCCACGGACTTCATCGGCGCCACCGTCGGCATTCTTGACGATGAGCTTCATGGCGCCGCCGCTGGCGCAGACCAGCTCGATGGACTGCGGCTTCACGATGGGCGAGGCGACGGCCACACCCAGCGACAGCACGAAACACGCCAGCACGAGGCGGGCGATGTAAGGGGCGTGGCGCAGGGTCTGCATAGGTTCGCATTATCCCTCACCGGCGCCGGCCTGGACCTGCATCAAAGTCGGGCGCAGAGTGGGGGCGCAGGCCTCGGACGAGCACTTCGGCGGGCAGAAGGAGGATTCATGCGCCCAGCTGGAGACCGAGCGCGACCTGGAGTTCACGCTCGATGCCCGCGAGAGCACCGAGCTCGACGCCGTCGAGGCCGTGCCGCATCGCCTGCCAGGACAAGCTCGGACACGGACGGCGCGCCTGAAGCCCGCCGCTCACCCCCACACGACCCCTGGAAAGAAGCCACCATGCCCGCTTTCCACGCCATCGTCTGGCTCGACCGCTCCGAAGCCCACGTCATCCTCTTCGACCGCGAGCACATCGCCGCGCAGAAGATCAAGTCTCGCAGCCACCACAAGGCCACCGGCGGCCACAGCAGCGGCGACGAGAGCTACCACCACTCGATCGCCGAGGCTCTCAAGGACGTGCACGAGATCCTGATCACCGGCCCGGCCCAGGCCAAGGACGAGTTCAAGGCGCATTGCGCACGCCATGACCAGGACATCGACAAAGCCATCGTCGGCGTGATCACCAGCGACCACCCCAGCGACGGCCAGTTGGTGGCCATGGCCAAGCAGTACTTTCTCAAATACGACCAGATGAACCGCCAGCTTTGAACTGCCCCTCAGGCAAAACAAAAGGGCGACCCGCGGGTCGCCCTTTTTCATCGGCAGAGAGCGTCTTACTTGCCCAGCGGCACGATCTTCTGATCGATGGCCCCGAAAACAGACTGGCCGTCCCTGCCCTTGATCTCGATGCGGATCGTATCGCCGAACTTCATGTAATCGGTGACGGGCTGGCCGTCCTGGATGGTCTCGATGGCGCGCTTCTCGGCGATGCAGCTGTAGCCCTTGCTCCATTCCTTCTTGCCATGCGCCTCGGTGGCGCGGTTGCTGACCGTGCCCGAACCGATGATGCTGCCGGCCCGCACATTGCGTGTCTTGGCCAGATGGGCGATGAGCTGGCCGAAGTGGAAGGTCATCTCCTCGCCGGCCTCGCACATGCCCACGGTACGGCCGTTCCATACGCTTTGCAGGGTCAGGTGCAGCTTGCCGCCCTGCCACGCATCACCGAGTTCGTCCAGCGTGACGGCCACCGGGCCGAAGGCGGTGGCGGGTTTGCTCTGCAGGAAGCCGAAGTGCTTGGCCAGCTCGTCGGGGATCAGGTGGCGCAGGCTGACGTCGTTGGCGATCATCAGCAGGCGGATGCCGTCCAGCGCCTGCTCGGGCGTGGCGCCCATGGGCACGTCGGCGGTGACCACGGCCACCTCGGCCTCGAAGTCGATGCCGTGCGCCTCGCTGACGCACACCACGTCGTCACGCGGGCCCAGGAAGTCGTCGCTGCCACCCTGGTACATCAGCGGCTCGGTGTAGTAATTGGCCGGCACCTCGGCCTTGCGCGCCAGACGCACCAGTTCCACGTGGTTGATGTAGGCCGAGCCGTCGGCCCACTGGTAGGCGCGCGGCAGCGGCGCCATGCATTGCGCCGGATCGAAGGGGAAGGCGTGGCGCGCCTTGCCCTGGTTGAGCGCGACATACAGGTCCTGCAGCTGCGGCGAGAGGAAGTTCCAGTCGTCCAGCACCTGCTGCAGGTGGTAGGCGATGCCGGTCGCATAATGCGCCGTGCTCAGGTCGCGCGAGACGACGACCAGCTGGCCGTCGCGCGAACCGTCCTTGTAGGTGGCAAGCTTCATCGATGGTTACTCGGATGACGTATCGTTAAAGTACGCCTGTCGAAACAGGTTTCCTTGCAATTACATCATGGACAAGACACGCGCAGGCATCCAGTCGGTCGAGGTGGGCTTTGCCCTCGTCGACGCGCTGGCGCGCGCCAGCGGGCCGCTGATGCTGCGCGACCTGGGGCACACAATTTGAAGACACCGTCTGTGATTTCTGCGGGCCTGCTGCTTTGGCTGTGCAGCGCGGCCCTGGCCGCGCCCCCATCGCCTGCGCCCCCATCGCCTGCACCCCCGGTCGCGGCCAGCACGCCGACTGCGGCCCCTGTGCCCACCCTGGCCCTGCCCGCGCCGCTGCGCCTGCAATACGCCATCCGCGGGCGTGTCGGTTTCCTGCCTTACCGCGCCGGCGGTGAACTGCTCTGGACCCACGACGGCCGCGCCTACCAGGCCCGCATGGAGGTCAACCTCTTCCTGCTGGGTTCGCGCGTGCAGCACAGCCAGGGCCAGCTCACCCCGGCCGGCCTGCAACCGCAGCGCTTCGTTGACCGCGTGAACAAGGACCGCAGCGTGGATTTCGACTACGCGGCCGGGCGCATCCGCTTCAGTGAAGGCACGGAGCCCGTGCCGCTGCCCGAGGGCGCGCAGGACCATCTGAGTATTTTCATGCAGCTGGGCGGCCTGATCGGCGCGGCGCGGCAGCGTTACCCGGTCGGCACGGCTCTCACCTTCCCCGCCATGGGCATCTACGGGCCGGAGAGCTGGCGTTTTGTGGTGGCGGGCGAGGAGAAGATCGACCTGCCCGGCGGCGAGCAGGCCACCGTCAAGCTCACGCGCGCGGCCACGCGCAGCGACGAGCCCAACGCCGAGCTCTGGCTGGCCCCGGCCCTGGGCTGGCTGCCGGCGCGCATCCGCCTGTCGCAGGACAACGGCGACTTCATCGACCAGCAGTGGCGCGGCAGCGAGCCGCCCTGAGCAGCCCGCCGCCCGGCCCTTGAAATCGGCCGCGGCAGCGCCAACTGGGATACAGGCCCCCTTGGCCTTCCCCCCATGCACACCCTCTACAACTCCGACGATTACATCGTGAACCACCTGCAGGCCACGGCCGAGCCGGCCGCCACCCAGGCGGTCGAGGACAGCGACGGCAATCTGCCGACCCTGCTGCGCCACGGCTTCGAGATCGTGGACAAACGCGCCGGCAAGGGCATCTACCTGGACGGTTCCTGGGCCGAGCTGTTCCAGCAGCGCCTGGCCGAATGGCAGCGCACGACACCGTCACAGGAAGAGGTGGAAGACACGCTGGCCCAGTACACCGAGCTGGCGACCCTGCCGCTGAACATGCACTAAGAAGCTGCGACCCGCCAGCGGTACAGCGGCTCCACCAGCAGCAGCACCGCAAACAGCCGGCAGATCTGGAACACCGTCACCACCGGCGCGCCGAGTTGCAACACCTTGGCGGTGATGGACATCTCCGCGATGCCGCCGGGCGCGGTGCCCAGCACCATGGTCGCCGGATGCAGGCCGGTGCCCAGGGAGAGCAGCCACGCAAAGGCTGCGCTCAGCACGATCAGCACCAGGGTCCCCAGGGCCACCGTGGCCAGCCAGCGCGGCGCCGTGTGCACAAAGGCCGGCGTGAAACGCACGCCCAGGCTCACGCCGATCAGCAGTTGCGCGGCGCTGGAGAGCCAGGACGGGATGGCCGAGAACTCGATGCCGGCCAGGGTCAGGCCCATGGCCACCAGCATGGGGCCCATGAACCAGGGGTTGGCCCGGCCCATGCGGTCGAGCAGCAGGGACGCACCGCTGGCCGCCAGGGCCAGCCACAACAGGCCACCGACGTCGAAGCGCGCACTGATGCTGTTGAACGAGGCGTCGAGCCCGTGCTGGCCGCTGAACTGCAGGGCAAAAGGAATGAGCACGGCCACGATGAGCAGGCGCATGCTGTGCGCCGCGGCCACCAGGTCGGTGCGGCCGCCGGCGCGTTCGGCCAGCAGGGTCATCTCGGAGGCGGCGCCGATGGCGCCGGCAAACCAGGTGGTGGCCCGGTCCAGGCCTGGCAGGCGATGCGCGTTCACGCGCTGCAGCCACAGATCGAACAGCCAGCCCAGCACCATGGCCCACATGACACCCAGCAGCACCGCCCACCACAGGCTCAGCACCATGGCGCCGACCTGCGGCGTGAAGTACAGGCCCAGGGCCAGGCCGATGGTGCATTGCCCCATATTGCGCAGCGGCGCCGAGCTCCGGGTGGGCGCGCGCAGCACGGAGGCCGCGCCCGTGGCCAGCAGCGGGCCGATCATCCAGGGCAGCGGGGTGCGCAGCCAGACACAGAGCAGGGCGGCCGCCAGCGCCAGCAGCAGCGTGGCCACGGTACGTACAGAGGAAGTGAAGCGCATACGGAGGAAAAGCTGGGCGTAGTATCGCCGCATCCAACGAGGAACCCCGACACATGCGTGACGAACCCTCCCCGCACTGCGTGGTGCAGACCACCCTGCCCAGCGAAGCCCAGGCCGCCGAACTGGCCCGCGCCATCGTGCAGGCCCGCCTGGGCGCCTGCGTGCAGCTGCAGGCCATCCGGAGCTTTTACGTCTGGCAGGCGCAGGCTCACGACGAGCCCGAATGGCTGCTGAGCATCAAGACGCGCAGCGCGCTTTACCCGGCGCTGGAAGCCTGGATCCGCGAGCGCCACCCCTACGAAACACCGGAGATCATCCAGCTGCCCATCACTGCCGGCAGCGCGGTCTACCTGGCCTGGGTGGACCAGAACACCGGCTGGGGCCCCGGGCCCGGGTCAGATCCGGAAAATGGCGACAATTGAAGTCTGCGGCCGTCAAAAGCGGGCCGCAGGCATCAACCCACACTCCAGCCACAAGTGACCTTATGAGCCCAGCCTACATCCTCACCCTCTCCTGTCCCGACCGCCTGGGCCTGGTGCACGCCGTCTCCGGCTTCCTGCTCGAACGCGGCGGCAACATCGAAGAAGCCGCCCAGTACAACGACCACGCCACCGGCCTGTTCTTCATGCGCGTGCAGTTTTCCTGCGGCCAGGTGACCTACGAGGATCTGCAGGTCCAGCTCAAGCTCTTCGCCGAGCCCTATGCCATGCAGTGGAGCCTGCACACAACGGCCACGGCCATGCGCACCGTGCTCTTCGTCAGCAAGGAAGGCCATTGCCTCAACGACCTGCTGTTCCGCTGGAAGATCGGCCTGCTGCCCATCGACATCCGCGCCATCGTCTCCAACCATCGCGACTTCTACCAGCTGGCGGCCAGCTACAACGTGCCCTTCCACCACATCCCGGTGACGGCCGCCACCAAGGCCCAGGCCGAAGCCAAGCAGTACGAGGTGGTGCAGGCCGAGGGCGCCGAACTGGTGGTGCTGGCGCGTTACATGCAGGTGCTGAGCGACGACCTGTGCCGCAAGCTGTCTGGCAAGGCCATCAACATCCACCACAGCTTCCTGCCCAGCTTCAAGGGCGCCAAGCCCTATTACCAGGCGCATGACCGCGGCGTGAAACTCATCGGCGCCACCGCTCACTACGTGACGGCCGACCTGGACGAAGGCCCCATCATCGAACAGGACGTGGCCCGCGTGGACCACAGCAAGACCGTGGAAGACCTCACCGCCATCGGCCGTGACACCGAAAGCCAGGTGCTGGCCCGCGCCGTGAAGTGGCACAGCGAACACCGCGTGCTCCTCAACGGACACAAGACGGTGATCTTCAAGTAAGCGGCTGCCCTCACAAACAAAAGCCCCGGCGTCCAGCGACCCGGGGCTTTTTGTTGAATGGTTATCGCGTCAGTTGTCAGTTCTAGCCTGTGACACGGGCGCCCTGGCAAGACGCTCTGCCATGCGGGTCTGCCAGCCCGGCCCGGTGGCGCGCCAGCGGGCAATGACCTCGGCTGGCAAACGCAGGCTGATGAGCTGACGTGGATTCACAGCGCGCGGACGGCCGCCGCGCTTGACGACGGCCCGGGCCAGCATCTCGTCGGTGAGTTCGGGCAGCTCCTTGTACTCTGCAGGCTTGACCACGTGGGCATCCACGCGAGCCAGGTCAGAGCCCGAAGTACGGCGCGAGGCGGGTTTGCTCACGGTCATTGGCCTTTCGCATGCTGAAGATGTGGCGCACCGCGCCACGCGGGGTGTAACCGACCACCACCATCCGGCCTTCAAGCAGACCGAAGCAGAGGATGCGGCGTTCACCATAGTCCTTGCGCGTATCTTCCAGCTCAACGGTGAGCCCCTGGAAAACCTCCAGGGCATCCTCGAAGTCCAGCCCCCGGTCCGCGAGCGTCTTGTCACGTTTGGCCGGATCGTAGGTGATACGCACGGAGTTATTGTAGATACAAAAACATGGCCCGGCAAGCGCCTGGCCTCTCTCTTTTTGTGCGCGCGACCGGCCCGGTGCGGCCAAACAAGAGAGCGCTGGGTATCTGCGGAGAAGCGAGGGAGAATCCGCGCATGAGCAACCGAACCGTCATCCTTGCAGGCACCACCGGTCTGGTGGGCCGGGAGATCCTCCAGGGCCTGCTGGCCGACCCCACCGTGAGCGCGGTGCACAGCCTGGGGCGTCGAACGCCGGCCACGCAGCATCCCAAGCTGACAGCCCACGTCGTCGACTTCGCCGCACTGCCGCCGCTGCCACCCGCCGACGAGGTGTACCTGGCGCTCGGCACAACGATCAAGGTCGCCGGCAGCCAGGCCGCCTTCCGTGCGATCGATCACGACACCAACCTGGCGGTGGCCCAGGCGGCCCTCGCCGCTGGTGTCAAAAAGGTGGGCCTGGTGAGCGCCATGGGCGCCAACGCCCGTTCGAAGATTTTTTACAACCGTGTCAAGGGCGAACTGGAAGACGCGCTGGCCAAGCTGCCCTTCGAGGGCATCGTCATCGCCCGTCCCTCATTGCTGATCGGCGACCGGGAGGTCCTGGGGCAGCCCAAGCGGTCCGGCGAAGTGATCGGCGCTGCGATCGCACGGGTTCTGGGCTTCCTCATCCCCGCCAACTACAAACCCATTCCGGCATCTGTCGTCGCGCAGGCCCTGCTCGCGGCTGTTCCGAACGCCAGAACTCGCTCGGTCCTGCTTTCCGGCATGATGAGGCGCGACGGCATCCGTTCATGAGTGGGACGACCCGCGTGCTGCTCAACGCGCGTGAGACGACGATCCTCAAGTAGACAATCTCGACGTAGAAACAAAAGCCCCGACGCCTAGAAACTCGGAGCTTTTCGTTACCTAAGGCCAACTGACGGCTATTACCCTAGGACTGCTTGCGACCCAAAACGGGTGTACATCACGGCAGAAAGCTGACGTTCAACATCACGGATGAAATGATTGAGACTGGCTTTTTAAGCCTCAGTGCTTCCGGCATAACGGATGCGCCTCTGGGGGCGGATAGGCTATTGGATTCTGAAATATTTCTATCCATGTTGGCAAAATCTTGTTTGCCTCATCGCGATTAACGAATGCCAATCGGCTGCCAAGAATAAACAAGAACATCTCAGTTAAACGAGCTAAGAAGTCGCATCTTTCAATAAACTCTATGAGGTTTTCAAGTCGAATTTCTGGGGTATTTTCATCGCCATCCTCGTAATTTGGTGGAACTAAAACAACCTTTGAAATCGGTGGGCCACTTATGTATTCAGATATCGTAGCCCAATGAACGATGTTATTTCTTTTTGCATCAAGTCCACGTAATTGTTCGCTATATGAGTTCCAAAAGATATTGTGAGTTGAGCCGTGTCTCTTCTTCAACAACCTTTCCAGCGTTGCATTTCTAGCCCTGGCGTTATTCATTTTGAAGAATGACACCCCTGCGAAATCTCTAGAGGTTCCCATTAAATGAGCAAAAAGACTAACCAATGAATTTTCCAGGAAAGCATATGCAGCAAGGCATTGCCCTCTAATCAGAGTGAATTCCCTGTATGTTTCATCTCGACTCAATAAATCTTCTGATAAAAAATGTTTTTGCATGGCGATGGGCCGCTTTCTGGGAACAATTCGGATGACTGATTCTGGCCGACAACAGCCCTTTATCAGCAGAAGGTCGACTACGGCTCACAAGTAAAAAGCCCCGACTCTCTCGAGTCGGGGCTTTCTTATTTGGAGCGAAGAAAATCAGGCCGCCTGCGCCACCTTCTCCACATACCCCAATTTATCCAGCGCAGCGGCCAGCTGGGCCACGCTGCGGTCGGGGTTGTGCAGCTTGTCCAGGCCGAAGAGGCCAATGCGGAAGGTGCTGAAGTCGGCGGGTTCGTCGCACTGCAGGGGCACGCCGGCGGCGGTCTGCAGGCCCTGGGCCAGGAATTTCTTGCTGTTCTGGACTTCGGGGTCGGTGGTGTAGCTCACGACCACACCCGGGGCCTTGAAACCCTCGGCGGCCACGCTGACGAAGCCACGGGCCTCCAGCAGATCGCGCACCTTGGTGCCCAGGGTGATCTGCTCCTGCTTGACTTTCTCAAAGCCGTAGGCCTTGGTCTCGCGCATCACCTCGTCCAGGCGCCCCAGAGCGTCGGTGGGCATGGTGGTGTGGTACATATGGCCGCCGTTTTCATAGGCCTCCATGATCTGCAGCCACTTCTTGAGGTCGGCCGCAAAGCTGGTGCTGGTCGTGCCGTCGATGGCCTTGCGGGCGCGCTCGCTGAGCATGACCATGGCGCAGGCGGGGGAACCGCTCCAGCCCTTTTGCGGGGCGCTGACCAGGATGTCCACGCCCGTAGCCTGCATGTCCACCCACAGGCAGCCGGAGGCGATGCAGTCCAGCACAAAGAGGCCGCCCACGTCATGGACGGCGTCGGTCACCTTCTTCAGGTAGTCGTCGGGCAAGACCATGCCGGCTGCCGTTTCGACGTGCGGGGCGAAGACCACGTCGGGCTTCTCGGCCTTGATGCGGGCCACGACTTCATCGACCGGGCAGGGGATCCACTGGGCCTGGGAGCCCGTGCCGACACGACGGGCCTTGAGCACGGTGGAGCTGGCCGGGATGTTGCCCATCTCGAAGATCTGGGTCCAGCGGTAGCTGAACCAGCCGTTGCGGATGACCAGGGTCTTCTTGCCGGTGGCGAACTGGCGCGCCACGGCTTCCATGCCGAAGGTGCCGCTGCCGGGCACCAGCACCGAGGACTTGGCTTTGTAGACTTCCTTGAGGATGCCGGAGATGTCCCGCATCACGCCCTGGAAGCGCTTGGACATGTGGTTGAGCGCTCGGTCGGTGTAGACCACCGAGAACTCGAGCAGTCCATCGGGATCCACGTTGGGCAGAAGTGCGGGCATAAAAACTCCGTTTAAGACAGTGAATCGGCCATTTTCTCACCAAGCCGGATCGGGCGGGCGGGTGTCCAGTCGGGGTTAAACCGGATGGCGGTGTTCGGCCACAGCATCACGACGGTGGAGCCCAGCAGGAAACGGCCCATTTCGGCCCCCTGGGCCAGGGTGATCCCCTGCCCCTGGTAGTGCCATTCGGTCACAACCGGCCGGCGCGGCGGGTTGACCACGCCGTGCCAGACCGTGGCCATGCTGCCCACGATGGTGGCGCCCACCAGCACCAGCACCATGGGGCCGCGCGCCGTGTCGAAGACGCAGACCACCCGCTCGTTGCGGGCGAAGAGGCCGGGCACACCCCGCGCCGTGGTGGGGTTGACCGAGAACAGATCCCCCGGCACGTAGATCATGCGGGTCAGCGTGCCCTCGCAGGGCATGTGGATGCGATGGTAGTCGCGCGGGCTCAGGTACAGGGTGGCGAAATGGCCGTTCTCGAACTGCGCGGCCAGCGTGGCATCCCCACCCACCAGGGCCGTAGTGCTGTAACGGTGGCCCTTGGCCTGGAAGATCTGGTCGCGCTCGATCGCACCGAACTGGCTGATCGCGCCGTCCACGGGGCAGACCCAGGAGGCCTGCGCCAGGGGGCGGGCCCCGTCCTTGAGGGCGCGTGTGAAAAAGGCGTTGAAGCTGGCGTAGCTGGCCGGATCGGACTTGGCCGCCTCGGCCATGTTGACGTCGTAGCGGCGGATGAAACGGCGGATGATGCCGGTGGTGATGGCGCCCATCTCAGAGCCGGCGACCAGACCGGAGAAGGCATTGATGGCTTTTTTCGGCAGCAGGTACTGCGGCAGCACGGCAAGACGATCGGACATGGGCAGCTACCGCAGGAGCATGAGTGGGGAAGAGGCAAATTATAGGGAAGCGGGTAGAGCGCCGGGCCTGGGCTGGGCCTAGAATGGCCGGCATGAACGCCCCTGCCTCGGCCCCCCAGATCGACGCCCTGCAGCGCAGCCAGCGCCAGGCCCAGGTCGTGCACGCCCTCTCGGCCGTGCTGCCGGCCCATGCCCTGCTCTGGCAGGCCGAAGACACCACCCCCTACGAGTGCGACGGTCTCACGGCCTACCGCCAACGCCCCCTGGTCGTGGCCCTGCCCGAGACCGAGGTGCAGGTGCAGGGTGTGCTCAAGGCCTGCCATGCCCTGGGCGTGCCCGTGGTGGCGCGCGGCGCGGGCACCGGCCTGTCGGGCGGGGCCATGCCCAACGCCATGGGCGTGACCCTGTCGCTCGCCAAGTTCAACCAGATCCTGAAGATCGACCCCGTCAGCCGCACCGCCCTGGTCCAGGCCGGCGTGCGCAACCTGGCCATCAGCGAGGCCGCCGCGCCCCACAAGCTCTATTACGCGCCCGATCCGTCGAGCCAGATCGCCTGCACCATCGGCGGCAACGTGGCCGAGAACTCGGGCGGCGTGCACTGCCTCAAGTACGGCCTGACCGTGCACAACGTGCTCAAGGTGCGCGGCTACACGGTGGAGGGGGAGCCCGTCGAATTCGGCAGCGAAGCCCTGGACGTGCCGGCTTACGACCTGCTGAGCGTCTTCATCGGCAGCGAAGGCATGCTGGCCGTGACCGTGGAAGTGACGGTCAAGCTGGTGCCCAAGCCCCAGCTGGCGCGCTGCATCATGGCCAGCTTCGACGACGTGCGCAAGGCGGGCGACGCGGTGGCCGCGGTGATTGCCGCGGGCATCATCCCGGCCGGGCTGGAGATGATGGACCAGCCCATGACAGCGGCGGTGGAAGATTTCGTGCACGCCGGTTACGACCTGAGCGCCGCCGCCATCCTGCTGTGCGAAAGCGACGGCACACCCGAAGAGGTGGAGGAGGAGATCGGCCGCATGAGCGAGGTGCTGCGCCAGGCCGGCGCCACCGCGATCGCGGTCAGCCGCGACGAGGCCGAGCGCCTGAAGTACTGGAGCGGGCGCAAGAACGCCTTCCCGGCCAGCGGCCGCCTCGCGCCCGACTACATGTGCATGGACTCGACGATTCCACGCGCGCGCCTGGCTGACATCCTGCTGGCCATCCAGGAGATGGAGGGCAAGTACGGCCTGAAGTGCCTCAACGTCTTCCATGCGGGCGACGGCAATCTGCACCCGCTGATCCTCTTCGATGCCAACGACCCCGACCAGCTGCACCGCTGCGAACTCTTCGGCGCCGACATCCTGGAGACCAGCGTGGCCATGGGCGGCACGGTCACGGGTGAACACGGCGTGGGCGTGGAAAAGCTCAACTCCATGTGCGTGCAGTTCTCTGCCTCCGAAAACGAGCAGATGCTGGGTCTGAAACGCGCCTTCGACCCGCAGGGCCTGCTCAACCCCGGCAAGGTCATCCCCACGCACAACCGCTGCGCCGAGTACGGCAAGATGCTGGTGCGCGCCGGCCAGATCAGCCACCCCGACCTGCCGCGGTTCTGATATGACGCACCCCCAGGCTACGCGCACTTCGTGTCGCTTCGCCACCCCCCTTGCAGGGGGCAACGCCAGCGGCCCGGCAAAGCCGGTTCCACGGCGTTCCCCGCTTGGCCCGCTTCAGACGTCGCCGGTGCCACAAGGGCTCTGACAAGCTTCACCCGAGCCACTGAAATGAACGCCCTGCGCGGATTTGCCTGGCTGCTGGTGCTGCAATCCGCCGGGGAACTGCTCGCACACGGCCTGCGCCTGCCCTTCCCCGGCCCGGTCGTGGGCCTGGTGCTGCTGCTCGCCGCGCTGCGCTTCGAAGCCGTGCGCACGCCGGTGGCCGCCTGCGCGGACTTCCTGCTGGCCCACCTCTCGCTGCTCTTCGTGCCGGTGGGTGTGGGCGTGATGACGCACCTGGGCCTGATCGGCGAATACGGCCTGCGCATGCTGGTCGTCATCGGGCTCTCGACCTGGATCGGCCTGGCCGTCACGGCCCTGGTGCTGCGCGCGCTGATGCGGCGCCAGCCCCGGCAGGACAATTGAGACTTTCATCAATCATGACGGGCACCTCACGCCCGTTCGCCCTGAGCTTGTCGAAGGGCTTCGACAAGCTCAGCCTGAACGGCAAGGTGTCATGAATAAAGAAAAAATCAATAGGACACCATGCAGAACTTCGTCCAGCTCTGGGTCTACCTTTCCAGCACGCCGCTGTTCGGCCTGACGGCCACCATGGCGGTCTACGTGCTGGCCCATGCCTTCTACACCCATCGCCGCCAGGCGCCCTGGGCCAACCCGGTGCTGTGGACCGTGCTGGTGATCGCGGCCGTCCTGCTCGTCACCGGCGTGCCCTACCCGACCTATTTTGCGGGCGCGCAGTTCATCCACTTCCTGCTCGGGCCCGCCGTGGTGGCCCTGGCCTGGCCGCTGTGGCAGCGGCGCGTGGAGTTGCGCGCGCGTTGGGTGCGGTTGCTGCTGGCCGCGCTCATCGGCGGCGCGGCGGCGGCCGGCTCGGCCTGGCTGCTGGGCCAGGCCTTCGGTCTGCCGGCCGACGTGGTGCAGTCGCTCACCACCAAGTCGGTCACGGCGCCGGTGGCCATGGGCGTGGCCGAGAAGATCGGCGGCATCCCGGCGCTGGCGGCGGTGTTCGCCGTGCTGACCGGCATCATCGGCGCCCTCAGCGGCAAATACCTGTTCGAGCTGCTGCGCATCCCCACCACCCAAGCCGGCTGGATGGCGCGCGGCTTTGCCCTGGGCACCACCTCGCACGGCCTGGGTGCGGCGCGCGCGCTGCAGGTCAACGCCGACGCCGGCGCCTACGCCGGCCTGGCCATGGGCCTGCAGGTGGTGCTGGCCTCGCTGCTGATCCCGCTGGTGTTCCGGCTCTGGGGCTAGGCAGGGCCTGTTTCTTCCTCTTCCATTCGGTAGCGGTTGCGCCCCGCGCCCTTGGCTGCGTACAGCTGCTCGTCGGCGCGACGCATCAGATCCTGCGGCAAGACGCGCCCTGCGCCGGCCTGCATCTGCACGGTCACGCCGATGCTGGTGGTGACGGACACGCTGCGCTCGTCCAGGGCGAACGGCTCCTGCATGGCTTGCACGATATGGGCCGCCACGCGCGCCGCGGGCTGCGGGCTGTCGAGCTCCTCGAGGAGGATCGCGAACTCGTCGCCGCCCAGCCGGGCCACCGTGTCGGTGGCGCGCAGGGACTTGGAGAGCCGGCCGCCGAAGCCCTGCAACAGCAGGTCTCCCACCAGATGGCCCAGGCTGTCGTTGATCTGCTTGAAGTGGTCGATGTCCAGGTACATCACGGCCAGGCCGGTCTGCCGGTCCTGGGCGTGACGCAGCGCCCCGCGCAGCCGGCTGTCAAAGCCCGCGCGGTTGAGCAGGCCGGTGAGGGGGTCGCGCTCGCTCAGAGCCAGCAGGCGGCGCTCCTCCAGCTTCTGGCCCGTGGTGTCGATGACGATGCAGACAAAGCCGACGACGCTGTGGCCGTCCTCGGCGAACTGCGGCACGTAATCGGAGCGGTAGCTGCGGTAGCCCTCGGCCGTGGTCAGTTCACCGTCGAAGCTGACGGCCTCGCCCTGCAGCGCCCGCAGGACGAAGGGCTCGACTTTCTGGTAGGCCGCATCGCCCAGCATCTCGCGCACCGTGCGCCCGTACCAGGCCTGGCGCGGCCGGGCAAAGGCCTGCTCGTAGGCCTGGTTGACGAAACGATAGCGCTGCTCATGGTCCACGAAGGACACGCGCATGGGCATGCGGTCCGTGATGCTGGTGAGCAGCCTTTCGTTCTGGTGCAAGGCGGCCTCGGCCTGGCGCGCGGCCGTGATGTCCAAGCCCAGGGTGTAGAAACCCAGCACCGCGCCGGTCTGCGCATCCTTGCGCGGCACCAGGTGGAACTGCACCAGACGCACGTCGGCCACTTCCGAGATCTGGCGCTCGTACTCGACCTCTTCGCCGCGCAGGGCCGCCTGCAGCCTGGGCATGACGGCCTCGACCACCGCTTCGGGGAAGAGCTGCTCGACCCGCTGGCCGATGAGGGTCCGGCGGTCCAGGCCCATCCATTGCTCGTAACGGCGGTTCACGAAACGGAAGCGCAGATCGGCCCCGGTCTCGGCGATCAGGGCGGGCACGTTGTCCGCGATATCGCGCAGCCGCTGCTCGCTGGCCTGCAACTGCTGCTTGGCCAGCTTGTCGCTCGTGATGTCCCGCAGGATGGCCGAGAAGTGCTGGACGCTGCCATCCGGGGAGCGGTGCGCGATCACCAGATGGCTCAGGACGCGCTCATCGCCCTGGGCGTCGCGGGCCGCGGTCTCGCCCAGCCAGTAGCCCTGCCGCAAGGCCGTGGGCAGCACCTCGCGCTCGCGGCGCGCGAATTGCTCCGGCCCCAGGATGCTCCGCAGGCTCAGGGCGCCCAGGGGCGCCTGCAGCGCATGGCCGATGAAACGGCGAAAGGCCGGGTTCGCGTAAAGGCAGTTGCCGTCCCGATCGCTCTGCACCACGAGGTCGGTGCTGAGCTCGAAGACCTCCGTCAGCATGCGCTGCGCCTTCTGGTTGGCACGCCGCTCGGTGACGTCTTCCACCGTGCCGCTGCAGCCCTGCACCGCGCCGTCGACCACGATGTCGGCGCGCCGCACCTTGAGCAGCAGCTCGCGGCCATCGGCGCGGTGCAGCGTGTGCTCGCCCTCGGACAGGTAGGCCGGCAAGGCCATCTGGGCCGCCAGCGCCGGGGCCAGGCCCGCGGAGAAGGACCCATCCTGGATCGGCAGGTCCTGCGCGACGCCATGGATGCGGCGCCAGGCCTCGTTCACCGCCACCAGGCGGCCCCGGGCGTCGGTGCGGAACTGGCCCAGGGGGGAGGCATCCCCGGCGGCTATGAGCATGGCGGCCGCCCGGTGCCGTTCATGCTGGACCCGGTGCAGGCGCCAGGAGAAAAACAGGCCCAGCACGGTGATCAGCGCCACCACCCCGACGATGATGCCGCGGCGTTCGTAGTAGTGGGCCAGCACATCGTCCACATTGCGGCTCACGATCACGATCAGCGGATAGTCGTTCAACTGCTCGAAGTTCTGCAGGCGCGGCGGGTTGTTGGTCAGGCTGCCGTCCGTGATGAAGGCGCCGCGCGCCTGCTGGCGCATGAGCGCAAACCAGGGCTGGTCCGAGAAATCGCGGCCGATGAGCCTGGCCTCGAAGGGCGTGCGGGAGAGGAACACGCCGTCGCGCCGCATCAGCGACACCGCGCCCGCGGGCTGCACGCGAAACTGTTCGTGGAAGGCCTGCAGGCGGTCCAGCTCGATCGCGGCAAACACCACCTGCATGCCCCCCACCGGCTTGCGCAGGCGCATGGAAACCGGGATGCCCCATTTGCCGGTCACGCGGCTGAGCACCGGATCGCCGATGTAGAGCTGGCCGGCGTCGAGCTTCAGCGCTTCGCGGTAGTAGGCCCGGTCGCTGACATCGGCCAGCGGCCGGCCGTCGCGTGTGGGCAGGTAGTGCAGCTGCCCCCGGGTCGAGACCATGCGCGGATCGATCAGCCCGGCCGAGGACTTGCGCATCTCCTCCACCAGGCTGATGAAGCCGGGGTCGCGCAGCGGGTCGATGCCGGGGCGGTCCTGCAGCCAGCGGTCCACCACGCGCAGATTCGTCTCGACCGAGCGGAGCACGCTCTCGGTATGCTGCGCCACGGCGCTGCGCAGATAGCCCAGCTCACGCTGCGCATCATTGACCAGGCGCTGCTTCTGGAACGCCGAGACGCCGATGACCAGGCCCCAGAGCGTCAGCAGGATCAGGCCCACCAGGCTGTACAGGCCCAGCCCCTCGGTCCGCCAGAGCCGCCGCTGCGCTCGCCCGGAAGCAGTCCTCAGGAACGGTGAATCGGAGGGCTTGGGCTCGGACGGAGCGTGATCCGGGAACAGGGACATAGATAGGCAATACGGCTCAAAACTGTCACTCCCCATTTTTATTTTTTCCGGACCCGACATCGGCCATGCCGGCACTCGCCCGACGACCGGGGACATCGTCGGGTGAGTTTAAAAGCTTTCCTCGCCCCGCAGGCGTCATTTTCACGTCAGCAAGTCAGGCATCGCACTGGTACAAAACCGCCGGATCCTTTTGCCCTCCCGGAGTGTTGTCATGAATCTCAAACGCCGCACCCTGGGCCAGGGCCGCCGCCCTGCTCATGGCCGGCCTCCCGCCCGGCGGCGGCGCCGACGCCATCGCGCGCGAGCGGCCCGAGCACAGCCGCCGGAACGTCCTTCCTGTACGTGAGGATGGCGCGCACCGCCCAACGCGGCGATCGGGTCGCGCAGCAGATTGATTCGCGAGTTCTCAGCGCGTCAGTTTGAAGACGCTGACGGCCTGCACCAGTTCCTGGGCCTGGTTCTTGAGACTGGACGCCGCAGCGGCCATCTCTTCCACCAGCGCGGCGTTCTGCTGCGTGGTCTGGTCCATGTTGGAGACGGCCTCGCCGATCTGCGCCACGCCGGCGCTCTGCTCGCCGCTGGCGGTGCTGATCTCGCCCATGATGTCGGTCACGCGCTTGATGGCCGTGACGACTTCGTTCATGGTGGCGCCGGCCTGATCGACCAGGGCGCTGCCCTGCTCCACCCGCTCCACGCTGTCGGTGATCAGGTTCTTGATCTCCTTGGCCGCCTCGGCGCTGCGCCCGGCCAGGCTGCGCACCTCGGAAGCCACGACGGCGAAGCCACGCCCCTGCTCACCCGCGCGTGCGGCTTCGACCGCGGCGTTGAGCGCGAGGATGTTGGTCTGGAAGGCGATGCCGTCGATCACGCTGATGATGTCGTGGATCTTGCGCGCGCTGATGTTGATGCCTTTCATGGTGTCGACCACCTGGGCCACCACCTCACCGCCCTGCACCGCCACGGTGCTGGCGCGCTGGGCCAGCTGGTTGGCCTGGCGTGCGTTGTCGGCGTTCTGGCGCACGGTGGAACCGAGTTGCTCCATGGAAGCCGCCGTTTGTTCGAGTGCGCTGGCCTGGCTTTCGGTGCGCGACGAAAGATCGGTGTTGCCCTGGGCGATCTCGGCGCTGGCCGTGGCCACGCCCTCGCTGCCCTGGCGCACGGTCTGCACCACCTCGGCCAGGCCGCTGCCAACGCGGTTCATCGAACTCATGAGCTGACCCAACTCGTCACCCCGCGTGTTGTCCACGCGCACCGTCAGGTCGCCCCCGGCCAGAGCGTCGGCGATGGCCTTCGCCTGCCCCAGGGGCCGGATGACGGTGCGCCGGATCAGGACATAAAGCGCACCCGAGATCAGCAACACCATGGCCACGCCCATGAGCGCATAAAGCAGGCGCTGGCTGCGTACATCGGCGGTGAACTCCTCGACATAAGTGCCCCCGGCGATGACCCACTCCCAGCCCGGGAAGTGGACAAAGGCCGCAACCTTGTCGCGCGCCTGCGTCTCGCCCCGCTCCTTGTCAAGCCAGGGGTAGTGGATGACACCGTTCTTGCGCTCCAGGATTTCCTTGAGGAATTCGCGCCCGCTGGCGTCCTTGCTGTCGAGCAGGATCTTGCCTTCGGAGGCCGGGTGGATGATGAAACGGCCGTAGCTGGGGCCGGGCCGCGAATCCATGACGTAGAAGTAGCCGGTTTCGCCGATCTTGAGGCTGCGGATGGTGGTCTTGAGCTGGTTCAGGTAATCGCTGTAGTCCAGCCCGATGAAGGACAGACCGATGACCTGGCCCTGCGCGTTGCGGATCGGGTCGTACTGGGTGATATAGGGCTTGCCGAACAGCACGGCCGGCCCGGCGTAGGTCTTGCCCTCCAGCGTGGCCTTGTAGCCGGGATGGGCCTGGTCCAGCAGGGTGCCGATGGCGCGCTCGCCCTTGTCGTTCTTGAGCGAGGTCGTGATGCGGATGAAATCCTGGCCGGTCTTGGCAAAGACCGTGGCCACGGCCCCGGTGCCCGACGTGAAACCGTCGGCCGTCTCGAAGTTCATGTTGAGCACCCGCCCGTCCAGCTTGAGCGTGGGCGCGGGTTTGCCGTTGACCTCGGTGATCGCGGGATCGAGCTCGAACTGCCCCTTGAGACGGGCCTGGAAAGCCTGGGCCAGCGCGGCCGCGCGCACGCGCAGATCCTTGTCCGAGGCGTCGATGAGGTCCGCGATGAGCCGGGTCTGGATGTTCAGATCCGCGACCCCACGCCGCTCGAAGGAACGCATCGTCGAATAACTGATGGTCATGACAAAAATCAGGAATATCAGGCTGATGATCACAAAGATACCGATCGCCAGCCGGATCGACAGGCTCAGGTTGAGCCAGCGAGCCATGAGACCTTGTGCGGGTTGCATCACACCTCCTCGAGAGTTGTTGAATCCATAGGAGGCATTGTGCATCGAGGCGACTTTTTGTCCATGCGCTCCGACCCGCCCCTGCCCAGGAACCGAAGTTGACGTGCCGCTCGACACGCAGTACCGTACGCCCGAGGCGCCAGGTGACCATGTCCCAAGAACTGCTGCGCATCCCGGTCGATGACGTGCACATCGAAGGCCTGCTGGAACTGCCGGCCGATGCGCGCGGCCTGGTGCTGTTCGCCCATGGCAGCGACAGCAGCCGCCACAGCCCGCGCAACAACCATGTGGCCCGTGTGCTGCACACGCAGGGCAGCGGCACGCTGTTGCTGGACCTGCTGACGCTGGGCGAGGAGCTGGACTACCGCACGCGTTTCGACATCCCCTTGCTGACACACCGCCTGCTGGTGGCCACGCGTTTCGTGCGCCTGCACACACCGGCCAGCCGCCACCTGCCCATCGCCTTTTTCGGCGCCAGCACCGGCGCGGCCGCCGCGCTGCAGGCCGCGGCGGCTCTCGGCGAGGACGTACAGGCCGTGGTTTCACGCGGCGGCCGCGCGGATCTGGCCGGCCTCCATGCGCTGGCCAAGGTGCGCGCACCCACCCTGCTGCTGGTGGGCGGCGCCGACAGCGAGATCCTGCGACTCAACCGCGAGGCCTGCGCGAGGCTGTCCTGCGAGAAAAAACTCTCCGTGATTCCCGACGCCACCCACCTCTTCGAAGAGCCCGGCGCACTGGAGGACGTAGCGCGGCAGGCCGCTGCCTGGTTCGCGCGGCACTGGACCTGCTGAAACTTTCATGGCTCATGAGGAGCACCCGTTCGCCCTGAGCCTGAACGGCAAGGTGTCATGAACATGGAAAACATGCCTGATGACGCTCAGCCCCGCAGCAGGGCGATCACCTCCTCGTCCTCGATCTGCGGAAAGTTGCGGTAGAACTGGCCCACAGCCTGGAAGCCCGGGGGCGCCAGCAGGCACACCACCTCGTCCGCCAGCGGCCGGATCTTGCGCAAGGCCTCGGGCGAGGCCACCGGCGCCGCGCACAGCAGCCTGGCGGGTTGCTGCTCGCGCAGGGCGTGCAGCGCAGCCACCATGGTGGCCCCCGTGGCCAGGCCATCATCGACGACGATCACGGTCCGGCCGGCCGGGGCCAGCGGAGCGCGGACAGGCGTGTACAGGGCGCGCCGCCGGCGCAGCGTTTGCAGTTGCCGGCCTTGTTCCTCGGCCAGGTAGGCGGCGTCCGCCCCCGCCGATGCAGCGAAGGGCGCGATGTAGGTCCATCCATGCTCGTCGATGGAACCGATGGCCAGTTCGGGCTGGGTGGGCGCGCACAGCTTGTGCGCCAGCACCACATCGAAGTCGCCCCCCAGGCGTTCGGCGATGCGCCGGGCCATGGGCACGGCGCCGCGCGGTATGGCCAGCACCAGCGGCTGCCGGCCCTGGCAGGCCGCCAGTCGCTCGGCCAGCTGGCCGGCGGCATCGAGTCGGTCATGGAACATGGCGGTCTCCCGCAGGGGGTTCCCCCTTCAGAATATCTCGGCTGGGCGTGAAGGCGTCAGCAGGTCTTCCAGTTCATCGGCCGTGATGGGCGCGCTGTAGTAATGACCCTGGGCCTGTTCGCATTGCCAGACGCGCAGCAGCTCGGCCTGCTGCTCGTGTTCTACGCCCTCGGCGACCACCGTCTTGCCCAGGGCATGCGCGAGCGCGATGATGGAATGCACAATGCTGCCGGCTCCATCGTCGCGGCCGAGTTCGCGCGTGAACGAGCGGTCGATCTTCAGAATGTCGATGGGCAGGCGCTGCAGATAACTCAGCGAGGAGTAACCCGTGCCGAAATCGTCCAGCGCGATGAGCACCCCGGTCTGCTTGATCTGGCCGAGCTGCTCGCTCACCTGCTCGATGTTGTCGATCAGCGTGCTTTCGGTCACCTCGAGTTCGAGCGCCGCCGGCGTCACCTGGCTGGCATCCAGCGCCTGCTGGACCTGCTGAACCAGACGCCCGGACTTGAGCTGGCGGCCCGAGACATTGACAGAGATGGTGGTGCGATAGCCGGCCGACTGCCAACGCCCCAGTTGCTCGCAGACCTGGCGCAGCACCCAGCCACCCAATTCGTCGATCAGCCCGGCCTCTTCAGCCAGCGGGATGAACTTCTCCGGCGGGACCCAGCCCAGTTCGGGGTGATGCCAGCGCAGCAGCGCCTCGGCCCCCGAGAACTTGCCATCGACCAGGCGCACGCGCGGCTGGTAGCGCAAGGAGAGCTGGTCGCGCGCGATGGCCAGTCGCAACTCGCGCTCCAGCACGGACTGCTCCTGCTGCGTGAGGTTCATGCTTTCTTCGAAGAAGATGATGCGGCCACGCCCCATGGCCTTGGCCCGGTACATGGCCATGTCGGCTTTCTTGAGCAGTTCGCTCGCCAGGCTGCCATCGTCCGGGAAGATGGCCACGCCGATGCTTGCGCTGATGTAGTTGCCGCCGCCGCCGATCAAAAAAGGTTCGGCCATCAGCCCCAGCATCTCACCGGCCAGGCGCGCGGCCTGCTGGGTGTTGCCCAGGCCGGGCAGCAGCACGACAAATTCGTCGCCCCCGAGTCTGGCCACCGTGTCGCCTTCGCGCGTGCAGGAGCTCAGGCGTTCTGCCACCTGGCACAGCAGCCGGTCGCCGCCGTCGTGACCCAGGCTGTCGTTGATTTTCTTGAAACGGTCTAGGTCGATGAACAGCACGGCCAGTTGTTTGCCGTTGCGGCGCGTGTGCGCCATCTCCTGGTTCAGGCGTTCGACCAGCAGCGGACGATTGGGCAGGCCGGTGAGTGCATCGTGGTAGGCGCGGAACTTGAGCTGCTCGTCGCGGGCATGGGCCGCCAGGGCCACGCCGATGCGGTTGACCAGATCGCGGGCCTGCTGCACCAGCTCGTTGCTGAACTCGCGCGATTCCATCAGGCCGATGGCCAGCAGGCCGCTGATCTGCTCGCGCCAGAAGATGGGCAGCACGAGGATGCGCCGTGCGCCGGCATCGGCCACCATGGACAGGAAATCCGGCAAATCACCACCGCCAACATCGAACCACATGCCGTCGTAATCGCGCACCAGCTGCTCCAGCAGCCAGGGCTCCAGCTTGCTGGGCATCTTGGACGTCATCTCCTGCTCGCCGGCGTGGAGGTGCACGATGCCGAAGTCGGCGGCCTGCTGGTCGAACACCACCATGCTGGTCACGGCGTTCGGCCAGAGCTCGTGCAGGCGCTCCTGCACCCGGGTGATGACACGCTCCATGTCCACGCGCGAAAGAATGTCCTGGTCGATCTCCCCCAGGGCGCGCAGCGTACCGATCTGCCGGCCGAGCCGCGCGGCCATCCGGTTGAGCGCATGGGCCAGCTGGCCGAACTCGTCGTCACGGCTCACCACGACCGGCTGGTTGAACTGCTCGCGCGCGATACGCCGCGTGCCCTCGATCAGCCGCTCCAGCGGCACCAGCGTGCGCCGCAGCTGCACCCCGCTGAGCAGGGCCACCAGCAGCAGGGTCAGCACCACGATGCCCAGGAAGACATAAGCCAGGCGGCTCAGGCCGGCATCACTGGGCCCGCGAGGGCGCAGGGTGACGACGGCCCAGTCGTCCTCTGCAAAACGGGCCCGCAGGAAAAGGCTGCGGATGTGGTACTGCCACTCGCCGCTTTGGCTGATCGCCTGCTCCAGGCCTCGCGCCACGGCCTCGGCAGCGACCGTCGCGAGCTGCGGGTCGGAACAGTACAGGACCTGCCCTTTGGCATCGAGCACGCAGGCCTGGGTCCCGAAGGCCAGTTCTTCCGAATCGCCCCACACATGCGCGGGCGCCAGTTCGGCCAGCAGCAGGCCCGCTGCCGCCTGCGCCGGATCGATGGCGGTCACCAGTTCGAGGCGGGCAGGGCTGGCGTCGCGGCGCACCAGCAGCACGCTCTCGCCGCGCGCCAGATGGGCCTGCCGCTGCGGCTCACGCAGCAGGGGGTCCGGCGTGGAAGTTTCGGCGCCTGCCGCCGGCGCCTGCGCCTGCGCAGGCGTGTCGATGCGCCGGAACACCTTGCGCGTCAGTTCCGAATCAACCTGGAGCACGGGAAGTCCCTGGCGCAGGCCGGCCGCCTGCACGCTCAGCATGAAGTGCGCACCCAGCAGCCGCTCGTACAGGCCACTGGCGAAATTGCCGCCCTCGAGGGCGAGCTGGCGCTGCACGTGCTCCCGGTCCAGGGTGCGCATATGGCTGTAGGCCAGCCCCGCCAGCAGCAGGGCCGGCACCAGGGCCGAGAGCAGGAACAGCAGAAACACCCGCCGGGCCACCTGGCTGCGCAGGAACAGGCCTTGTATGGGGAGCTTCAGCAGGGGCAGCATGGCGGGCGCCAGATTTCCGTCAGTCCGTGTAATCGGCCGCCAGGCCGATGAACGCGCCGTCATTGGCACGGACGATGTCGTCCAGGCTCACCTTGTTGGTCAGCTGGGTCTTCGAGTCGCCGTCCTTGCCCACGCTGTACAGATCGAAATCCGAGTTGAGCGGGTTGAGCTTGCGGTCCTTGCGCGCCTTGCCATGTCCCTGGACGCTGGCCAGTTCCTGATAGACGTAGGGACGGCCCCAGGGGTCCAGCCGGTCGGCGTTGCCGACCTCGGCCAGCGTCGCCGGATAGCTGCCGCTGTTGAGGCGATGGTCCTGAATCAGGGCCTGCAGAACCATGATGTCCTGGATGGCCTGGGTCTGCCTGATCCGTTCCTGGTAACTCTGGTACTTGGGCAGCGCCAGGGCCGCCAGCACACCGATCATGGCCAGCACGAGCAAAAGCTCGATGATGGTCATTCCGGACAGTCTGCAGGGAGCCTGGGCGGCAAGCTTGGGGTACATGATGGGCCTGTCTGTAATTTTATGTAACAAGTACGCCCCTGCCCAGCGGGTCAACCCTCCATACCTCGCCGGCTTGCAAAGCCGTGACTTATTCCACGTTATGGCCCCCTGCCGGCCGGCCGCCGAAGATGGCCGTGCCCACCCGCACCAGGGTGCTGCCGGCATGGATGGCGGCCTCCAGGTCGGCTGTCATGCCCATGGACAGGGTGTCGAGCGCCAGGCCCGCACTACGCAGCGCCTCATAAAGCGCGTGGGCCCGCAGGAAAACGGCCTTCATGGCCTCGAAGTCCGGCTGCGGGTCGGGGATGCACATCAGGCCGCGCAGCTGCAGGTGCGGCAGCACGGCCACCGCACGCGCCAGCGCCAGCACATCGGCCGGCGCCACGCCGGACTTGGTGGCGCCGCCGTCGACATTGACCTGGAGGCAGACCTGCAAGGGCGGCAGGCCTGCGGGGCGCTGCTCGCTGAGCCGCTGCGCAATCTTGAGCCGATCCACCGTCTGGGCCCAGGCGAAATGCCCGGCCACCAGGCGCGTCTTGTTGCTCTGGATCGGGCCGATGCAGTGCCACTGCAGGGGCAGACCGGCCAGCGCCGCCATCTTGTCCACGGCCTCGTGGATGTAGTTCTCGCCAAAGGCCGTCTGGCCGGCCGCATGGGCCGCGCGCACCGCTTCGGAACCGAAGGTCTTGGAAACCGCCAGCAGGCGGACCTCCGCCGGGTCGCGACCTGCCGCATGACACGCGGCCACGATGCGGGCATGAACGGCTTGGAGCTGGGCGTCAATCACGGTCATAATTGTTGTGCAAGCGTAGCAAAAGACGACCCAAAGGATAGAGGGACACGTGGACATTACCCAACTGCTGGCATTCAGCGTCAAGAACAAGGCCTCCGACCTGCACCTCTCCGCCGGCCTGCCGCCCATGATCCGCGTGCACGGCGACGTGCGCCGCATCAACGTCGACGCCCTGGGGCACAAGGAAGTGCATGCCATGGTGTACGACATCATGAACGACACCCAGCGCAAGAACTTCGAGGAGTTCCTGGAGGTCGACTTCTCCTTCGAGATCGACGGCCTGGCGCGCTTCCGCGTCAACGCCTTCAACCACAACCGCGGCGCCGGCGCCGTGTTCCGCACCATCCCGAGCAAGATCCTGACGCTGGAGCAGCTCAACGCGCCCAAGATCTTCGGCGACCTGGCGCTCAAGCCGCGCGGCCTGGTGCTGGTGACCGGCCCCACGGGTTCGGGCAAGTCCACCACGCTGGCGGCCATGGTCAATTACCTGAACGAAACCGAGTTCGGCCACATTCTCACGGTGGAAGACCCGATCGAGTTCGTGCACGAATCCAAGAAGTGCCTGATCAACCAGCGCGAGGTCGGCCCGCACACCCTGAGTTTTGCCGCCGCCCTCAAATCCGCACTGCGCGAAGACCCGGACGCCATCCTGGTGGGCGAAATGCGCGACCTGGAGACGATCCGCCTGGCCATGACGGCGGCCGAAACCGGCCACCTGGTCTTCGGCACCCTGCACACCTCCAGCGCCGCCAAGACCATCGACCGGATCATCGACGTGTTCCCGGCCGAGGAAAAGGAAATGGTCCGCGCCATGCTGTCCGAGTCGCTGCAGGCCGTGATCTCGCAGACCCTGTGCAAGACCAAGGACGGCGCCGGCCGCGTGGCGGCGCACGAGATCATGCTGGGCACGCCGGCCATCCGCAACCTGATCCGCGAGGCCAAGGTGGCGCAGATGTATTCCAGCATCCAGACCGGCAACAGTGTGGGCATGCAGACGCTGGACCAGAACCTGACCGACCTGGTCAAGCGCAACATCATCAGCGCCGCCGAGGCCCGCGGCAAGGCCAAGATCCCGGAGAACTTCCCCGGCTGAAGCCGCGGGAGTACGAGCAACCCACGCGTCTCGCCGCTGAGGCGGGACGCACCAGGAAGGAGGTGCTCTCATGGAGCGCGACCAGGCAACCAAATTCATCAACGACCTGCTGCGGCTGATGATCAGCCGCAACGGCAGCGACCTCTTCATCACCGCTGACTTTCCGCCCGCCATCAAGGTGGACGGCAAGATCACCAAGGTCTCGCCCCAGCCCCTGAGCTCGGCGCACACCATGGCGCTGGCGCGTTCGGTCATGAACGACAAGCAGATTGCCGAATTCGAGCGCACCAAGGAGTGCAACTTCGCGATCTCGCCGCCCGGCGTCGGGCGCTTCCGCGCCAACGCCTTCATCCAGCAGGGCAAGGTGGGCCTGGTGCTGCGGGTCATCCCAGCCGTACTCCCGACCATTGACACCCTGGGCGTGCCGCAGGTGCTCAAGGAAGTGACCATGGCCAAGCGCGGCCTGTGCATCATGGTGGGCGCCACCGGCTCGGGCAAATCCACCACGCTGGCCGCCATGGTGGACTGGCGCAACGAGAACTCCCAGGGCCACATCATCACCATCGAAGATCCGGTAGAGTTCGTGCACCCCCACAAGAACTGCGTGGTCACGCAGCGCGAAGTGGGCCTGGACACCGACAGCTGGGAAATCGCGCTCAAGAACACGCTGCGCCAGGCGCCCGACGTGATCCTGATGGGCGAGATCCGCGACCGCGAGACCATGGAACACGCCGTGGCCTTCGCCGAAACCGGCCATCTCTGCCTGGCCACCCTGCACGCCAACAGCGCCAACCAGGCCCTGGACCGCATCATCAACTTCTTCCCCGAAGAGCGCCGCCCGCAACTGCTGATGGACCTGTCGCTCAACCTGCGCGCCCTGGTCTCGCAGCGCCTGATCCCCAAGCAGGACAGCAAGGGCCGGGTCGCGGCCGTGGAGGTCTTGCTCAACTCCCCGCTGATTTCCGACCTGATCTTCAAGGGCGAGGTCTCGGAGGTCAAGGAGATCATGAAAAAGAGCCGCAACATCGGCATGCAGACCTTCGACCAGGCTCTCTTCGATCTTTACGAAGGCAATCAGATCACCTACGAAGACGCGCTGCGCAACGCTGATTCGCTCAACGATCTGCGCCTGCAGATCAAGCTCAACAGCCAGCGCGGCAAGTCGCAGGACCTCGCCGCCGGCACAGAAAACCTCGCCATCGTCTAAGGCCTGTTTCAGCCCGTCCCGTGGTCTGATGCGTCGCGCATCAGACCACTTTCTTTTTCAGGAGCGTCCCATGCCCAGCCTCAACCCCAAAAGCTACGAAACCACGCCCAGCCGCAAAGTCGCTTTCCTCGGCCTGGGTGTCATGGGTTTTCCGATGGCCGGGCATCTGGCCCAGGCCGGACATCAGGTGACCGTCTACAACCGTACGCCGGCCAAGGCGCAGGCCTGGGTGCGGGAGTTCGGCGGTGCGGCGGCCGCAACGCCGCGCGAGGCCGCCGCAGGGGCTGACATCGTCTACGCCTGCGTGGGCAATGACGCCGATCTGCGCAGCGTGGTGCTGGGGCCGGATGGGGCGTATGCCGGCATGAAGGCCGCCGCGGTTTTCACCGACCACACCACGGCCTCGGCCGAGGTCGCGCGTGAGCTCCATGCCCTGGCCCGCGAGCGCGGCCTGCATTTCGTCGATGCCCCGGTCTCGGGCGGCCAGGCCGGCGCGCAGAACGGCATGCTGACCGTCATGTGCGGCGGCGATGCGGCGGCCTTTGAGACGGCCAGGCCGGCCGCGATGGCCTATGCGCGCGCCTTCACGCGCATCGGCGACAGCGGGGCCGGCCAGCTGGCCAAGATGGTCAACCAGGTCTGCTGTATCGGCGTGATCCAGGGCCTGGCCGAGGCCGTGGCTTTCGGTCAACAGTCCGGTCTGGACATGAACCTCGTGCTGGAGGTCATCGGCAAGGGCGCGGCGCAGAGCTGGCAGATGGACAACCGCGGCAAGACCATGGTGGCCGACCAGTTCGACTTCGGTTTTGCCGTGGACTGGATGCGCAAGGACCTGGGCCTGGTGCTCGACGAAGCGCGCCGCAACGGCGCGCGTTTGCCGATCACGGCCCTGGTGGACCAGTTCTACGGGGATGTGCAGGAGATGGGCGGCGGGCGCTGGGACACGTCCAGTCTGGTGCGCCGCCTGCGCAAGTAAAACCGCCGGTCCTTTGCAGACCCGGCCGGCCGGACCTACAT
Organism: Curvibacter fontanus; assembly: GCF_054780335.1. Taxonomy (NCBI): domain Bacteria; kingdom Pseudomonadati; phylum Pseudomonadota; class Betaproteobacteria; order Burkholderiales; family Comamonadaceae; genus Curvibacter; species Curvibacter fontanus. The sequence continues at coordinate 13,243 of NZ_BAAGWN010000003.1, read as the reverse complement.
GGCCCGGCCGCTGGCCGACGAGGGTGACTGCCCACCCGAGCTGGTGGGCTGGGACTGCATCTCCAGCAGGTCTTCCTCGGTGATGATCTCGAACAGGCGCACGACTTTCTGCACGCCGCTGCTACGACGCGCCAGATCGGTGGCCCGGTCCGCCTCGCGTGCGGTCACGCGCCCCAGCAGGAAGACCACACCGCGCTCGGTCACCACCTTGAAGGCGCTGGCACTGATGTCCTTGGCGTCGATCAGGTTGGACTTGACGCGGCCGGTGACCAGCGCGTCCGACGAGCGCTGCGTCAGCGTGGATTGACCCAGCACGGCCAGTTCGTTGACGATGGAACGCACGTTCTCGATGCGGGAGACCACCTGCTCGGCCAGCTGCTTGTCCTGCTCGTTGGGCACTTCGCCGGTCAGCAGCACCTGGCGGTTGTAGCTGGTGATGTTGATGTGCACGCGTTCGCCCAGGTGCTCGCGCAGGCGGGCCGCGCCACGCGACTCGATGCGCTCGTCCTCGAGCTGCGAGCCCGCGGTACGGCGATCGGCCGCCGTCAGACCCGTCATGACGGCGCCGCCCACCAGCAGGGGGGCGCAGGCACCCAGGCCGGCTACCGTCAGCAGTGACAGCAGCAGGACCAGGGTGAGGCGGCGGACTTCATGCGTCATGACTTGTTTTCCTGTTCTCCGAGCAGTTGGTGATCGACCGCATCGCAGATGCAGTGCAGCGTCAAAAGATGGACTTCCTGGATGCGCGCCGTGCGATCGTGCGGCACGCAGATGTGCACGTCGGTCTCGCGCAGGGCACTGGCCATCTTGCCGCCGTTGCGCCCGCTCAGACCCACCACCACCATCTCACGCTCGTGCGCGGCATCGATGGCGGCCAGCACGTTGGCCGAGTTGCCGCTGGTCGAGATGGCCAGCAGCACGTCGCCGGGCTGGCCCAGGGCGCGCACCTGGCGCGAGAAGATCACATTGAAATCGTAGTCGTTGGCGATCGCCGTCAGGATGGAGCTGTCGGTGGTCAGCGCGATGGCGGCGAGTTCGGGGCGCTCGCGTTCGAAGCGGCCGACAAACTCGGCCGCGAAATGCTGGGCGTCGGCGGCCGAACCGCCGTTGCCGCAAACCAGCACCTTGCCGCCGTTGGTGACGCAGGCCAGCACGGCTTGCACAGCCGCCGCGATAGGTTTGCTCAGGACCTGCGCGGCCTGGTATTTCAGGTCGGCGCTGTCGATGAAGTGTTGTTCAATGCGTTGCTCAAGCATGGTGTCTATGATAACCGCCGCCCGCCATCCCCGGCATTTCCGGGGCCACGGCCTTTCAGCCCGCGTCGAAGGCCGCCGGCAGCCACTGCAGGGCCTCGCCGTCCAGGGCCACCACGTCGAACCGGCAGGGTGGCGGCACCTGCCAGCGCTGCAGGTAAAAACGCGCTGCCAGCACGATGCGCCGCTGCTTGGTGGCGCCAACGCTGGCCGCCGCGCCGCCGTGCTGCCCCCCGGCCCGCTGGCGCACCTCCACGAAGACCAGGGTGCCGTCGGCCGCACGCATGATCAGGTCGATCTCGCCGCCGCCGCGTCCGGGCGTCCGATAATTGCGTTCCAGCAGACGCAGGCCGGCCGCCTGCAGATGCCGCAGGGCCTGCGCCTCGGCGACCTCACCGGCCTGCCGCGTGCTGGGTTTGCCGGCTGCTGCCAGCCACTTGGGGAACACCATTGAACGCTACTTACGCCTCCGCCCTGACCGCCGCGCATGACGCGGCCGCTGCCCAGCATTATCCGCAGGGCGCGCTTTATGTGGTGGCCACCCCCATCGGCAATCTGGCCGACATCACGCTGCGCGCCCTGCATGTGTTGCAACGGGTCGACGCCCTGGCCTGCGAGGACACGCGCCACACCCAGAGCCTGCTGCGCGCCTATGGCATCGAGCGCCCCTCGGCCGCCCTGATCGCCCTGCACCAGCACAACGAGGCCGAGGCCGCGCAGCAGGTCGTCGCCCGGCTGCAGGCCGGCCAGCGCCTGGCCTATGTCAGCGACGCCGGCACCCCCGCCATCAGCGACCCCGGGGCACGCCTGGTAGCCGCGGTGCGCGCCGCCGGCCTGCCCATCGTCCCCCTACCCGGCGCCAGCAGCATCACTGCCGCGCTCAGTGTGGCGGGGGTGGTCGATGAGGCCGGCGCCTTTGTCTTCGCCGGTTTCCTGCCCGCCAAGGCCGGTGAGCGCACAGTCGCCGTTCAGGCCCTGGCCGGCGAGCCACGGGCCGTGGTGCTGCTGGAGGCTCCGCACCGCATGGGCGCCCTGGCCGGTGCGCTGGCGGCGCTGGGCACGCGCCCCCTGACGGTTGCACGTGAGCTGACCAAACAGTTCGAGCAGCTGGTCACCCTGCCTGCCGCGGAACTGGGGGCCTGGCTGGCAGCCGACGAGAAACACGAGCGCGGAGAGTTCGTGCTGGTGCTGCACCCCTTGCAGGCGCAGAAAAGCGAGCGCGGCCCCGACCTGCGCGTGCTCACCCTCCTGCTGGCCGAGCTGCCGCTCAAGACGGCCGTGCGCCTGGCGGCAGAGATCACGGGCAGCCCGCGCAACACCCTGTACGAGGCCGCGCTGCAGCTCAAGAAGGACGAGGCCACATGAAGGCCTACGCCGTCCTTTTCGTCTGCATGGGCAATATCTGCCGCAGCCCGACCGCACACGGCGTGTTCCGCCACCGGCTGGTCGAAGGCGGTCTGGCAGACCGGGTGCGGGTCGATTCGGCCGGCACGCACGGCTACCACGCCGCCCGCCCGCCCGACGAGCGCTCCCAGGAGCACGCGGCCCAACGTGGCTACGACCTGTCGGACCTGCGGGCTCGGCAACTGCTGCCGCGGGATTTCGAGCAGCACGACCTCGTCCTGGTCATGGACCATGAGAACTTCAGGCACGCACGCGAACTCTGCCCACCCGGCCAGGTGCACAAGCTGCGCCGCCTCACCGAGTTTTGTCAGCAGCACAAGGCGCAAGTGGTGCCCGACCCCTATTACGAGGGGGCACAAGGCTTCGAGGAGGTGCTGGACCTGGTGGAAGATGCCTGCACGGGCCTGCTGCAACACGTGCTGACGCAATTGCGTCAGGGGTAGAGGCCGCGCAGCTCCCGGGCTTCCAGCACCCGCGTGCAGGCGATCACGAAGGCCGCCGTGCGCAATGGCAGTTTGCGCTCCTGGGCCAGGTCCCAGATGGCGCGGAAGGCCTCGCTGAGCGCGCGGTCCAGGCGGGCGTTGATGTCGGCCTCGGTCCAGAAGAAGGACGAGGCGTTCTGCACCCACTCGAAATAACTCACCGTCACACCACCGGCATTGGCCAGCACATCGGGCAGGATGATGGCGCCGTGCGCCAGCAGGATGTCCTCGGCCTGCGGTGTGGTCGGCCCGTTGGCGCCTTCGACGATGAGCCTGGCGCGGATGCGCCCGGCGTTCGCGGCCGTGATCTGGTTTTCCAGCGCGGCCGGCAGCAGAATCTCGCACGCCACCTCCCAGAACTTCGCGGGATCGATGGATTCGATGCCCGGGAAATCCAGCAGCGTGCCCCTGCCTGCGGCCAGAAACTTGCCCAGCGCATGGGGGTCGATGCCCGCCGGGTTGTAGATGGTGCCGGCCACGTCCTGGATGGCCACGATGCGCGCGCCGTGGTCGTGAAACACCCTCGCCGCCGCATTGCCCACATTGCCGAAACCCTGCAGCGCCACGCGCGCGCCCTTCAGCTCCATGCCCAGACGCTGCATGGCCTCGCGCGCGACCACGAAACAGCCGCGCCCCGTGGCGTCGCGCCGGCCCAGGCTGCCACCCAGAGTCAGCGGCTTGCCGGTGACCACGCCGGGCGAGGTCGCACCCACATTCATCGAGTAGGTGTCCATCATCCAGGCCATGACCCGCTCGTTGGTGTTCACGTCGGGTGCGGGGATGTCGCGGTCGGGCCCGATGATGATGCCGATCTCGCTGGTGTAACGCCGCGTGATGCGCTCCAGCTCGCTCAGCGACAGCTGCCTGGGATCCACACGGATGCCGCCCTTGGCGCCGCCATAGGGAAGGTTGAGCGCGGCATTTTTCACCGTCATCCAGCCGGCCAGGGCCATCACTTCGGACAGGGTCACGCCCGGGTGGTAACGCACCCCGCCCTTGCCAGGCCCGCGCGAGACGTTGTGCTGCACGCGGTAACCCTCGAAATGATGCACCGTGCCGTCGTCCATGTGGATGGGCACATCGACGATGAGCGCGCGCTTGGGCCGGCGCAGGGTGTCGGCCCAGACGCTGAGCCGGCCCAGGTGCGGCAGCACGCGGTCAACCTGCTCCAGATAGGTGGCCCAAGGCCCGAGATCGTCGGGGTTCAGGTAGGAAGGAAGGGCGTTCGGGCTGCTGCTCATGGTCGGCTCCTGTGGATGCATGCGATGAGGACGTGCGCCGCAAGGCGGGCACGCCACTTTATTCCTGGATCCGTTTCAAGGCCAGCCCGCACAGTCCCGCTATTGCATGTGCGCGTAGGTGTAGTCCTTGGCGGCGCACGGGTCTCTTTCACGGTCCGCGGCGACACCCATCGCATCAGGTTCAGGGCCGATCCCGCCTTGTCATTGGTGCCGCTGCGCCGCGCGCCACCGAAGGGCTGCTGTCCCACCACGGCCCCGGTCGGCTTGTCGTTGATGTAGAAGTTGCCGGCAGCAAAGCGCAGCACCTCCATGGCCTGCTGAATCACCGCGCGGTCCTGCGCAAAGACCGCACCGGTCAGCGCATAAGGGCTGGTCTGGTCCACGCGCTGCAGGACGTCATCCCATAGGCCGTCCCCGTAGACGCAGACCGTCAGCACGGGGCCGAAGATTTCCTCGCACATCAGCGCGTGCGCCGGGTTGCCTACCTCGATCACCGTGGGCGTGACAAAGTAGCCCACCTTGTCATCGCAGCCACCGCCCGCGATCACCTTGCAGCCCGGGTCGACCTGCGCCGCGTCGATATACGCCTTGATGCGCTCATAGGCCTTCCTGTCGATGACCGCGCCCATGAAGGTCCGGAAGTCGCGCACATCGCCCATGCGCACCGTGGCCAGCATCTCCAACAGGCGCGCCTTCACGCGTGGCCAGAGCGAAGCAGCAATGTAGGCGCGCGAAGCCGCGCTGCATTTCTGACCCTGGTACTCGAAGGCGCCGCGCAGTAGGCCCACGGCCAGCGCGTCCACATCGGCCGAGGCGTGCGCGAGCACAAAGTCCTTGCCGCCGGTCTCACCCACGAGACGAGGGTAGGAGCGGTACCTGGTCAGGTTCTGCGCGGTCTGCAGCCACAGGCGGTCGAACACGGCCGTTGAGCCGGTGAAGTGGATGCCCGCCAGATGCGGGCTGGCCAGCACGGCCGCGCTCACGCCCACAGGCTCACCCGGCACGAAATTGATCACGCCCGGCGGCAGGCCGGCCTCTTCGAGCAGCTGCAGCACCAGGTGGTTGCTCAGCGCCGCCGTGGCCGAGGGCTTCCACACCACCGTGTTGCCCATGAGCACGGGCGCAGTCGCAAGGTTGCCGCCGATGGCCGTGAAGTTGAAGGGGGTGATGGCGTAAACGAAACCTTCCAGCGGTCGGTAGTCGCTGCGGTTGGCCACGCCCGTGCTGGACAGCGGCTGCTGCCTGACCAGCTCCTGCGCGAACTGCACATTGAAGCGCAGGAAATCGATCAGTTCGCAGGCCGAATCGATCTCGGCCTGCTGCACCGTCTTGCTCTGGCCCAGCATGGTGGCGGCATTGAGCCGCGCACGCCAGGGGCCGGCCAGCAGATCGGCAGCCTTCAGGAACACCGCCGAGCGCTCCTCCAGCGTCCAGCACGACCATTCCCGCTGGGCAGCCACGGCCGAATCGATCGCCTGCTGCGCCTCCAGGCGCGTGGCCTGGTTCAGCGTGGCCAGCACATGCTGATGCTCATGCGGGCAGACCACCTGCTCGCGCTCCACCGTGTAGATGCGCTTGCCGCCGATGACCAGCGGAATATCAACACGCTGCTCAAGCTGGCGCGCCAGCTCCTGCTCCAGACCCATGCATTCGGCCGATCCCGGCAGATAGGACAGCACGGACTCATTGCCTGCCTTGAAGGATTTCAGGGTTTCCATTTATTTAATCCATAAGTACATAAATTGGATCCAATTATAAGATATCGGATTCAGATGGACAATCCTGTATCCAATCATTTTCAGAAAAAGCCCGGAGCCATGACCACCACCTCCGCCCAGAAGGCCCTGCACGAGACCATCCGCACCCAGCTGCGTTATGAAATCCTCAGCGGCATCCTGCCCGTGGGCCAGCCGCTCAAGCAGGACGCGCTGGCCCAGCGCTTCAAGGCCAGCCGCATCCCCGTGCGCGAAGCCCTGCGCCAGCTGGAGTCCGAGGGGCTGGTGGTGCACCACCTGAACCGTGGCGCGGTGGTGGCGGGCATGAGCATGGACCAGATCTTCGAGATGCTGGACATCCGCATCGCCCTGGAGTGCCATGCGGCCAAGCTGTCCGTTCCCAATATGGTCGAGCAGGACTTCCAGACCATGGAGAAGATCCTGGAGGCCTATTCCAAAGCAGAGTCCGTGCAGGAATGGGCCGAGTACAACCGGCGTTTCCACCTGGCGCTGGGTTCGGCCTCCAACAACCGCCGGCTGCGCCGCCTGATCGAGGAGTTCTGCCTCAACACCGACCGCTACACCCATGTGCTGATGTCCAAGGCCACGGGCAAGGAAGGCCCGCAGTCCGACCACTACCGCATCCTGGAGGCCTGCCGCCGGCGCGATGTGCCGGCAGTGGTCCAACACTGCTGGAAGAGCACATCACCGAGACCAAACGCGAGCTGCTGGCCATCGCCCGGGCCGGTGACGACCGGCCCACGCTGGCGCGGCCCACGCCGACAATGGCGTGAACAGGAAGGAATACGGGGAGATTGGTGCGGCTGGCGGGGATCGAACCCACGATGGCTTCGGAGAGCTAAAAAATTGATGCGCATGTAAATGCATTAACCGCCTTTACCCCGCAACATTCGGCGTCATTCGTCATCAAGTCTTTGATTTAGTTATGTTTTTTCGGTGCTTTCGCAAACACCGCTTTGCACCGATCGAGACGCCATGTCACGGCTCTATGCCAAAGATGCCCCTTATCGCTGGCAAGTTTGCGTTGCCAAAAAGCTGACTATTGGTCGGTTTAGGGACCATGCCCGGTTATCCAATCGACCCAGGGCTCACTCCAATCTGGTCCGGATCTTTTGACGCCTTTGACACAGGCGAGCAAAATTCAAATCGCACTGCCAAGCAGTGCATTCGCTGATCAAGCGTCAGCCGTCAACTTTGTCTTGTTGTAGCCGCATTCCCATTCTCGCGGACCACACACGGCAGCTGGACCCCGAATCCGGCTTTTGATCGGTCCCCGGCATTTCCCCGGGGATCGTCCCGGAGCCACTTACTCTCGGTATCCCCCGCAGCGGCACCGGCAGCCGGCTGTCACCACCACCTTTTTACGCCCAAGCCCGCACCGGATAACCGCCCGCTAGGCCGCAAGCGGGCTTTTTTCTTTGGAGTTGCGATGCCCACGTTATTTGAAGACCCACGCTCAGTCGTTCTAAATGTTTCTATTACCGAAGAAACGGCCTCACTCATCTCAAGGCTTTCCGCTTTGCTCGAGGTCGATTCGTTGGAATTTTCTGCGCTGCTGGTGCTGAAGAACGTTCAGCGCTGCCTACACCACACTATCAGCCAACTGCCGTCGGCTCGTGAGCCAATGGCCGAAATCTGTCACGTCCTAGATGCTGCCATCGGAGAACTAACTAGCCAGCAACTGCCCAATCCTGGCCGAGCGGCGGGATTTATGCCACCCAACCGACTGGCTTTGCGTGTGCTGTCGAGACTTCCGGAGCGAGCTCCGGATCCGCTCCTTCGCACGGTAGGCAATCTGCTGATCAGTAGCTTGCTGACCGACCTTCCTCTGCCCAAGCAGCGCTTTGAAAGTCTCAGCACACTCTGCCGCGCTGTCCTTGACGAGCCCAGCCTGTCGGAGGAACAGACGCGCACTCTTGGGGCTCTGCTCAGCCGCAGCAGCGCCGATCTCGCAGAGGTTCTCAACCAGCATGTCCGGACCCAGGACAAATCCGTCCTGCGATTCAACAGCCAGCTGATCAACCATCTGCGATCAGAGGTGTCGAGTGCTCACCCCGTCGTGCAGCGTGACGCCGACGTCCGGAAGTTTCTATCTGGAACAGCGCTATTCGATACAGTCTCCAAGCTCAAGAATGAGACGACCGCCGGGGACGCCGATGCGCTCGGCATGCTGCTTGGGTTCAGCCTCAACTTTCAATGGGATCTTCTTTGTCAGGTCCCGCTACGGAGTGATGACCAGGGTGAAGGGCACATTCTTTGGTTGGATGGCACGCGGGGCGTGGCGCACTTGGACATACGCCCCTTACTTCGAGACCTCGGACAACCCATTCCGGGATGTGAGGTGACGAGCGACATGCTCCGACTGCCGCTGCCTAAGTTCGTCGCTGAGCAACTGAAGCTGGCGTGGACCATGCGTCCATCGGCTCAGCGGGTGGGCGATCTTGTGGATCAACGGTCGTTTCCAACCAGCACGGTTGACGACGCTCGCTCGGCTTCTGTCAGAAGCAAGTTTTTACGATCTGGTCCCTCCTCAGCCATCCGGCTGACCGGAAACAGGGCAGTGGCCGCCTATGCGTTTCTCGCATTTCACCTGCTCGATCACTCCGACCTACCGTACATCAATATTTCCGAAGATCAGATCTGGAGCCTTAGGGCTCAAGTATTTGACGCTGCTGGCCTTGGCGATTCGGTGATTGTTGACGATCCGGCAGCTCGTCGCGTTGGGTCTGCCCGCACAGCCCAAGAGCAGACTGCGCGCGCAATCTTTGCCGATCTTGATCTGGCTGTTGCGGAAATTAAGGTTGGCCGTAGCTACAGCCTTCCCAACTTGATTGAGCACCACAACCGATACGCAAAGCGCGTCGGAATGTTCCTACATTTCGTCTCGGGTGCGCGGGCATCAGCGACGACCGAGTTCTTGGCTTCGGCATGGCCGGATAGCTCACCATTTGGGTTTTTGGACGACAAAAGCGTCGGCATTGCTCAAAGTCGTACCCCCATCCCGATCTCCCCTGCAGCTCGTGCGCAGTTGAAGCTGTGGCAACGCCACATCACGAGCCTGCAAGACCGGTTAAGCAAGAAGCTTGGCCACAAAGCGAATGCTGCGCATTCTCTGATCGACGCCATCAGGAAAAACCTGGCTGTCCCACTTCTTTTTCTCCTTGATGGCGAGGGCAAACCTCAACAGCTGAAAACAGAGCATCTCTTCACGGGAAAGGGCGTCGAGCTGAACCGGGACTGGGGCAGACATCTGCTGGCAACCAAACTCATTGCTGAGGAGCGCCCGCTTGCCGATGTCCATCTTTTCCTGCGGCATCAGGGTCGTGGCATCAATCCACAAAGCGCTAGCGGTATTGAGATCCTGGGCGATCGGCTGCTTGGCACGTCGCTGGCTATTGATTCGATCCTGCTCGCGCTAGACATCCGTCCGCTGCCTGGACTTGCCGGAGCATCAGCATGAAGCGATCAGAATCACCCATAGATTGCGCCAATCTCGAACGTGACCGTGGCCCCAGTTTGCGTCAGGGCGCTGGCGAAGCAGTTTGGATGCTCAATCCTTGGTCCGCAGCGGCGGCCAGTCGTTTCGATCGTTTTGTGAAGGATTTACCTGGGTATCTGCTCAACGCCCCGCCTGCTCTCAGTTTTCTTTTGTGTGTGATTGGGTATGACTGTGTGCTCAACGAGCCGGATCTCATCGCCTTAGCGCAAGCTATCTCCAACACACCGTCCTTCGATCCAGGCGTCCGGATCACGTGGACTTCTGATCGCGAGGGATTTCGGCACACGGAGTCGCGCTGTCTTTCCGTTCGAACAAGACTGGCAGGCCGCCGGCTTGCAAACGACATTGACTGGGCAGCTTCTGCTGCGGAGCTCGAGCGCCTCCTGCAGGATATCTATCCAGATATCGACTCAGCTCTCCACACGACCGCGCTCGATCTTGCACTGACAGATGCAAGGACATGGTGGTATCTGCACTTGCCTCTTTGTCTTTACTCCCATGTCCGGGGCGCATTTCGGATACCAATACTTGATGAACAGGTGCTATGCCGAATCGAAGACCAGCCAACCGGTTTGATCATCGAGTCGCTGCTTGCCGACCCTGCTCTTGACCAGGCTCATGATCATGTCGGTGACCGTCTCTTGTCTCACTCATCCAGCGACGCTCCACGCGTAACACCTCAAACACTCGCATTGATCCAGTCGTTCTTTTCTGTCACGGTCAACCAGACCGGTCTTCGCTTGGCCAACCACCTGAACAGCAAGGAGCTTCGTGACAAGCTCACGCTGGTAACCGAGATGATCCGATCGGAGGGATGGATCGCCGCCGTATTGCTTAGCTGGGCGCTTCATCTCCTTACGGTGGGAAGCATTCGAAAAGTCAATCCCGCGGTCTCGACGATCTCGGCATATATGACGTCGCTACTCGAGCCACTCGCCGATGCACTTTACGAGCTGAAGTACCCCCCGGCCTGCTTTTCGCAGGAAGACTGGTACAGGCTCTTTGATTTGCTGCGCCAGTGCGCATGCACTGGTCAACACTCCGCTGCTTTGGCCTCTTTGCACAGTTGGGCAGTACGCACCTACGGTTGTGATCCGATGCCGGATGTGATGTTTCAAGCCGTCGAGGCAACCCGGGTTCACGCCAATCTCGTTTGGCCGCATGAGCAGCAACGTGCTCTGCAGTATGCAAACGCTGTTTCTCTTGATGAGCGGGTTTCTCAACAAGTGCAGGTGCTGCTGGCTTTGGGTGCTGGTGGACTGTTTCGGATCGGTGAGCTTCATGGGCTTCTCACGAGTGACCTTGTACTAGACGGTGACTCGCTTCGAATTCACGTGAATCCAGGCCGGGGACTCCATGGCGGCAAGAGTCGGGCTGCGCGACGTGTCGTTAAGGTGCATGCCCCCGCATTAATCAGTTTGATCTTGCGGTGGCGTGACCATAGGGTATTGGAATCCGAGTCGAATTTAGGTGCACCCCTCTTTTTTTTTGGAGATCCGCATTCGCCACGCCAGCTGTATCGTATTGGACAGTGCGTACGACTCGTCAATGAACTGCTGCGTCGCGCCACCGGGGACGACCGAGTGTCCTTCCATTCGTTACGGCATGCCGGTGCCTCGGCTCGCGCCTACTCTCTGCTCACGCAGCCTCAGCCGGCCAAGGCAGTGTCGCCTTTGGACGAGCTTTGCCATGAGCTTGGACACTCCTCTCGTGACACTCTCTGGTCGACCTATTTCCACTTACCCGAGTTCGCTCTGCGCGCGGCCAGCGATCGTATCGAGGCAGTCAGGCGATATTCAACGGATGAGACTGCAAGTTGGCTGGATATCACGCCGGCCACATTGCGCCAACGGGCGTCGCGAGCAGTTTCCGGGGCCAGTACCTCAAATGACTTCTACAGCCAGTGGCTCACGCAGAAGGCGGGCGCAGACCCTTCTGTACTGAACAACCGTTTGCAGTTTCCCTCTTTTCATGTCCCTGCGATCGCGCCGCCTTCGATCGAGACGCCAAGGGATCTGCGCTGGGTACGTCAGGCGCTTGCCGCAGTATCTCGCGGGGTTTCGCTTGAAGCGGTATGTCTGCGCTTGTCTTGCCAGCCCGGGGAGATCCACACCTTATGTCTGGCAGTTCAGCAGGCGCTAAGACTTCGGAGAGGCACGATCCGAGATCGTTCTTCTGGCTTACTCCTTGCGCATGCAAGCACCGAGCACGCCCTGCAGTGGGTACAACAGCAGGTCGCACAGCATCAGCTTCGTTTTGGGCAGGGCTCGAACGCGCAGTTGATCAATTTGGCACGGTACCTGGAGCGTCACGCGCAGGACTCCCTGTCCGTGGAAGCCGCCCTAGCCTGGTCATCGATGTGGCAGCACAAGGTTCTTTCGCTGCATGACCCCGCAGCGACGCGGGTGCTACTTCGGCTTCTCAAAGAAGCTGGGGTCCCAGCTGACTCACTCGTGATTCGCATTCAGGACGGTGAGCAAAACACTGATAGTCTTTTGCGTACCAATGCTGCAGTCAAGGATATTCGGGACGTTTTTTTCTCGGGCTTTGGCGCCTCGGTTCGAATCGAGCGGGTTCGCCCTCGTCGGGGCCATCCGCTGGGGTACTTGGTAGTGACTTGCTCACAGATTTCAGCCGGCACGTGTGCGCCTTCAGCGGCCGTGCGAACGCACGAGTTTCACGGCTTGCTTTTTTCTCTTTCTGTATTTCACGCTTTTCGAAGGGGGGTTTAGCAAAATGAGCAAAGAAATCTTTAGCGTTTTGCTTTCAAGCACTAACATGCCGACCGAGCTTGCGCCGTATCTCCGGCGGGCCTTGCGTATTGAACGAGGCATCACTAGCTTGCTTCAATCGATTGTTCGCGGCAACGAAATCCAGCTGGTGAAGCAATTCGGTCATGAGGGAGACGAGTGGCTCGACGTCTATATTAAAGAGGGGCGTCAACGCAGCTTGCTGCCTGAATTGGAACGCTCTCTAGGGCGAAATCAGACGGATCTCGACATCGAAGCAGAGTCTGCCGCGTCGAGGGTCCGCCAGTCGTTCACCTTGCTGACGCTTCTTCAGACCAAACATCAATGGTCGGCCAACGACTTCCTGGATCTGGTCGAACGTCAATCGCTTGCCCGGTCAGGTCGGCAGATGGGTGATGATCTAGGCAAGCTGACTTTGCGCTCTCCAGATGGATCCTTTTCCTCAACGGTCTTGCCCAAACGTGGATTCAGCTCCTTGCGATCGGATCTGGTTGAAGTTCAGTTTAGGCCGTTGTCCGTTGGTGTGAAAGAGGCCTTGGTCCAACTGAGCAGGAGCTCACGACGTACTGTGTCTGGCCGATTGCGCCAGATTAAATTGCATCTTGGGGATGAGACCGCTGGCGGTCTTGCCGATCAGTTATTCCAGGCGGCCAAGTCCTGCACTTGGATGTGGGCCAGTTGCAGGGTGATCGACAACCGTGACGGCGTGGCCAAGTCTTTGCTGCTTGAATCGATTCGCGTGCGGGCCGTCTATTGAGGCTTTCATAATTCATGACATCACCACAGCGTAGCCTGCATCCAGCAAGCGGCGATGATCGAGGGGCGCTTTTGCGCGCTCTTGAGCTTGTTGCGTGCGGTCGTGTGCAGCTCGCTCAGAT
>NZ_BAAGWN010000002.1:0-19978 GCF_054780335.1 Curvibacter fontanus | reverse complement strand
CGGGCTTTCATGATGTCGATGACGGCCCGGGCCTCGCCCAGCAGGTCGGGTTCGGCCAGGCTCTTGCCGATCTTCAGGCCGGCCGCGAGCATGAAGGTGTTGGCGATGCCGCCGCCGACGATGAGCTGGTCCACGTTGGCAGCCAGGCTCTTGAGGATGGTGAGCTTGGTGCTGACCTTGGAGCCGGCCACGATGGCCACCAGCGGGCGCTTGGGCGCCTGCAGGGCCTGGCCGATGGCGTCCATCTCGGCCGCCAGCAGTGGGCCGGCGCAGGCGGTTTGGGCGTACTGGGCGATGCCGTAGGTGCTGGCTTCGGCGCGGTGCGCGGTGCCGAAGGCGTCGTGCACGAAGATGTCGCACAGGGCGGCCATCTTGCGGGCCAGTTCTTCGCTGTTCTTCTTCTCGCCCTTGTTCAAACGGCAGTTCTCCAGCATGACGAGCTGGCCGGGGGCGACGTTCACGCCGTCGGTCCAGTTGGAAACGAGGGGCACCTCGCGGCCCAGCAGTTCGGCCATGCGCTGGGCGACCGGGGCCAGGGAGTCCTCGGGCTTGAACTCACCCTCGGTGGGGCGCCCCAGATGGGAGGTGACCATCACGGCGGCCCCGGCGTCGAGCGCCATCCGGAGGCAGGGCAGGGAGGCGCGGATGCGGGTGTCTTCGGTGATGCGGCCGGCGGCGTCCTGCGGGACGTTGAGGTCGGCGCGGATGAAGACGCGCTGGCCGCGGGCCTTGCCCTGTTCGCACAGGGTCTGGAATCGGAGGAAGTTCATGGTGACTGGACGCAGAGTTTGGAAACGGGGGAGCAGGTCTGAAACCCGCAGGTAACCCGCAATTTTAGGCGGCCGCGCCCGCCGCTTCGCCAACCGCCCGCCTTCGGCGGATACGGGCTCACCAGCCCAGGCCCAGGTGCAGCGGCAGGTACACCGCCATGCCGACCACGATGGTGCCCAGCATGGCCCAGGAACTCTGTTGGCGCCAGAAATACCAGGCGGCCCCGGCCATCACGGCAAACAGGCGCGCATCCTGCCAGGTCTGGATCAGATGGCCCTGGCTCATGACCATCTCGGGCACGATCACGGCCGAAAGCGCCGCGATGGGCGCGTACTGCAAGCCGCGCTGGGCCCAGTGCGGCAGGCTCCAGGTTTTGCTGGAGATGAAGAAAAAGGAGCGTGTGATGACGGTCACCGCGGCCAGGCCAAGGATGACACCCAGGGTCCAGAGATCGGTTTCCTTCATCGCCCCTCCCCGAGCCTGAAAGGCGGCGTTTTCTCGAGCAGCAGGCACAGGGCCACTGCGGCGGCGATCGCCACCACGATGTTGAGCTTGAAGGGCAGGGCGAAGGCGGCCACCGCCGCCGCCCCGGCCACGCCGGCAGAGACCACCCGCAGCGGACTGCTGGCCAGCGAAAAGCTCACACCCAGCAGGGCCAGGATGCCCGCGAAACCCAGGCCCCAGTGCGCGGGCACCGAATGCGCCAGGAAGATGCCCAGCAGGCTGGCCAGCTGCCAACTGCTCCAGTTGGTGGTGCAGCCGCCCAGCAGATAGGCCAGCTGGCTCTGCCGCTCCTGCTCCGTCTGGGGCGGCTGGTGGAAGCGTTTGGTGAACATGACGTAGCTGATGTCGGCCGTGACGTAACCGGCCAGTAGACGCCAGCGCCGCGGCAGGTGCATGAGGTAGGGCCGCATGTGCGCGCTGAAGACCACAAAACGCAGGTTCACGCAGATGCCCGTGGCCCAGATCACCAGCACGGGTGCGCCGGCCGCGATCAGCGGTATGGCCGCGAGCTGCGAACTGCCGGCATAGACCAGCAGCGTCATGGCGATGGCCTCGAACAGGCTCATGCCGGACTTGATCATGGCCACGCCGGTCATCATGCCCCAGGCGGCCAGGCCGGGCGCCACCGACACCATGTCCTGCATGCCCTGGCGGAATTCGCTGTGCCGGACGATCTGGCGCAGGCTGCTCATGGCTCAGGCCCCCAGCACGGCACCGGCCGGCAAGGCAAAACCCCGCAGGAAATCAGCTGCCGCCAGGCGTTTTCCGCCGGCGCGTTGCAACTCCATCAGGCGCAGCACATCCTCACCGCATTGCACGGTGATGCCCTCGGCACCCGCCAGCAACACCGTGCCCGGCACTTTGCCACCGGAGCGGCCGGGCTCGACCCGGCCCTGCCAGAGCTTGATGGACTCGCCCTGCCAGGCCGTGGCCGCACCGGGGAAGGGGTTAAAAGCCCGGATCCGGCGTTCGATCACGGAGGCCGGCTGCGCCCAGTTCACGGCGGCCTCCTGCTTCTCGATCTTGTGCGCATAAGTCACGCCCTCGGCCGGCTGCGCCACGGGCCGCAGGCCGCCACAGGCCGCCAGTTCCAGTGCCTCCACAACCAAACGACCGCCTAGGACGGCCAGCCGGTCGTGCAGGCTGCCCGTGCTGTCGTTTGCAGCGATCGTCAGGCGCTCCACCAGCAGCATGTCGCCCGTGTCCAGACCCGCGTCCATCTGCATGATGGTGACGCCGGTCTCGTCGTCACCGGCTTCGATGGCGCGGTGAATGGGCGCCGCGCCGCGCCAGCGCGGCAGCAGGGAGGCATGGATGTTGAGGCAACCGAGTCGCGGCAGCTCCAGGACCCACTGCGGCAGGATCAGGCCATAGGCGGCCACGACCATGACATCGGCACGCGCCGCCTCGATGGCCCCGCGCGCCGCAGCGGCTTCCTCTGGGTACTTGCCGTCCAGGCGCAGCCCGTGCGGCTGCGCAAGGGCGATGCCGTGTTCCAGCGCAAACTGTTTGACCGGCGAGGCCTGCAGCTTCATGCCGCGGCCGGCGGGCCGGTCGGGCTGGGTCAGGACCAGGGGAATCTCGAAACCGGCGGCGTGCAGGCGCTCCAGCGCCACCCGGGCGAACTCGGGTGTGCCGGCATAAACAAGCCTCAATGCCGCTCCTCGCGCTGGGCTTTGAGCATCTTGGTCTTGATGCGGTTGCGCTTGAGCGGCGACAGGTATTCCACGAAGACCTTGCCCAGCAGATGGTCCATCTCGTGCTGGACGCAGACGGCGAGCAGGCCCTCTGCCTCGATCACGCGCTCCTTGCCTTCCCCATCGAGCGCGCGCACGTGCACCCGCTCGTGGCGCTCGACGCCGTCGTAGATGCCGGGCACGGAGAGGCAGCCTTCATCGTTGACTTTCATCTCCGGGCTGGCCCAGACGATCTCGGGGTTGATCAGCACCAGGGGCTGGTCGCGCCCCTCGGAAACATCGATCACGATCAGGCGCTCGTGCACGTCGACCTGGGTCGCGGCCAAGCCGATGCCATGGGCCTCGTGCATGGTTTCAAACATGTCGGCAATCAATTGCTTGATGCGCGCATCCACGGCCTGCACGGGCCTGGCCACCGTGTGCAGGCGGGGATCGGGAAAACAAAGAATGGGAAGCAGCGCCATAAAACCTCGTCAATGTCGTTATTTTCGCTACTTTTGGCTAACGAGTTTGCAACAAAGTACAGAAAACATTGCCCAATCAAGGGCTTGGGCGCAGAATCGTGCGTGATTTGTTAAGTTTTCCGGGGACAGCGGGCGGCCAGTCCGCGTCCGGAGCTAGCCGGGGGCAACGTGAAACAGCAAGACATGACGAAAAGCAGGATGGGGATCCGTACCCAAGTTTCCATGATCGTGGCCCTGGGCCTGCTGAGCCTGCCGGCCTGGAGCCAGAAATTCCCCAACCTCCCGATCAGTGCCGAGCAGAGCGCCACGGCCCAGAAGGTATCCCAGGCAGGCGTGCCGCTGTCCGAACTGGCCCCCGACGCGCCCGACACCTACACCATCAAATCCGGTGACACCCTGTGGGCGATTTCCAAGATGTACCTGCGCAGCCCCTGGCGCTGGCCCGAACTCTGGGGCATGAACCTCGAAGAGATCCTGAACCCGCACCTGATCTATCCGGGCCAGACCCTGTACCTGGACAAGCGCGACGGCCGCGCCCGGCTGAGCAGCACCGCACCCGGCACCGAAGCGGCCCCCGCCGCAGTCGTTGCCGGTGCAGAGGAGGCCCCTGTCGCTGTCAGCGGCGGCCGTGACGGCGCCAGCGGCATCGAAACCGTGCGCCTTTCGCCGCGCATCCGTTCCGAAGTGGCCCGCAGCCCCCTGACCACGCTGCAGACCCGCGATATCGAGGCCTTCCTGGCCGAACCCCTGATCGTCGAGGAAAACGAACTCCAGACCGCGCCGCGCATCGTGGCCGCCGGAGAAAACCGCGTCATCATCGGCCGGGGTGATCGCGTCTACGCGCGCGGCCCGGCCAGCGCGCCCCTGCTGGACGATCAGCAGAAGTTCAAGCAATACCGCGTCTTCCGCAATGCCAAGCCCCTGAAGGATCCGGACACCGGTGAAGTCCTGGGTTACGAGGCCGAGTTCCTGGGCAAGGCCTCCCTCGTGCGCAGCGAGGGTAGCGTCGAACTCGCTGCGGCCAGCGGTGGCAAAACCAACACCGCCCTGGTGCCAGCCACCATTGACATCGTGTCGGCCAAGAGCGAAATGCTGGTCGGCGACCGCATGGTGCCCGAGCCCGAGCGCGAATTCCTGAACTTTGTGCCCCGCGCCCCGGCCAGTGCCGTCAACGGGCGCATTGTCTCGATCTACGGCAACAACGCCGTGGCCAATGCCTCGCAGAACCAGGTGGTGGTCATCAACCGCGGCCGTCGCGACGGCATCGAGAGCGGCCATGTCCTGGCCATCCTCAAGGACGGCCAGCAACTCACCGACAAGACCGATCCGTCGCGGCCGCTGATCAAACTGCCCAACGAGCGCAACGGCCTGATGATGGTGTTTCGCACCTACGAAAAACTGTCCTACGGCCTGATCCTGGACATCACCGACAGCGTGCGTGTCGGCGATCGCCTGGCTACTCCGCAGTAAGCACACGCAGCGGCGTACGACGCCATGGAGCGCGATGAACTGGGCGCCTGGTTGCGGCTGACACTCGCCCCTGGCATCGGCAACGAAAGCGCACGCCGCCTGCTGGCTGCCTTCGGCCTGCCCACGGCCATCCTTGAGCAAAGCCCGGCAGCGCTGCAGCAGTTGCTCAGTCCCAAGCAGACGCAAGCCCTGCAAGAAAAACCCGATGGCCTGGCCGAACTGCTGGACCGTAGCTGGACCTGGCTGCAGGAGGCGCCGCAGCAGCGCGCCATCGTGCCCCTGGGTGACCCGCGCTACCCGGTCACTCTGCTCGATATCGAAGACCCGCCCCTGCTGCTCTACCTGGCTGGACGGCTCGACCTGCCCTTCGACGCCGGACGCAGCCTGGCCGTGGTCGGCAGCCGCAACCCGACCCCGCAGGGCGCCCTGAATGCGCAACAGTTTGCGCAGGCCCTGAGCCAGGCGGGCCTGAGCATCGTCTCCGGGCTGGCGCTGGGGATCGATGGCGCGGCCCATGAAGGTGCGCTCACCGGGCACGCCCAGGCACCGGATCGATTGGCCACCGTGGCCGTGGTGGGCACCGGCCTGGACCGGGTCTACCCCAAGAGCCACCATGCGCTGGCGCACCGCATCAGCGAGCAGGGCTTGATCGTCAGCGAGTACCCTCTGGGCATGCCACCCTTGGCGGCCAACTTCCCGCGCCGCAACCGCCTGATCGCCGGGCTCTCCAGCGCCACCCTGGTGGTGGAGGCGGCCCTGAAGTCGGGTTCGCTGATCACAGCGCGCCTGGCCGCTGAGCAGGGCAAGGACGTCTTCGCCATCCCGGGCTCCATCCATGCCACACAATCACGCGGCTGCCACGCCCTGATCCGCCAGGGCGCCAAGCTGGTCGAATCGGCGCAGGACGTGCTGGAAGAGATGCCGGGCACCGCCAGCCCCGGCCTGCCCGCAAGGGATGCGGCCGACGCCCGTGAGGACGACGATGACGTGCTGCAAGCCCTGGGGCTGGACCCGGTCAGTC
Organism: Curvibacter fontanus; assembly: GCF_054780335.1. NCBI lineage: Bacteria > Pseudomonadati > Pseudomonadota > Betaproteobacteria > Burkholderiales > Comamonadaceae > Curvibacter > Curvibacter fontanus. Next base: position 14,051 of record NZ_BAAGWN010000002.1, on the reverse strand, counting down.
TGGACGCCCTGCAGGCACGTACCGGCCTGGCCATTGCACCCTTGCAGGCCCGCCTGATGACCCTCGAGATCGAGGGGCATGTGGCTCGCCTGCCCGGTGGCCTGCTGCAACGGCTGGTGCGTGCCTGAAGCGCAACAGCGCCGACAACACCGGTCATTTCCCGCTGGCTCCGGGCGCTTTCTGCGCTATATTGAAGCCATGTTCGAAGTGCTTGTGTATGTGTACGAAAACTACTGGCGCGGCGATGCTTGCCCCGAACTGCCGCAACTCGAGCGCAAGCTCAACGCCATCGGCTTCGATGCCGACGAGATCCGCGACGCGCTGCTCTGGCTCGACGGCCTGAACCTCGCGGCCCAGAGCACGCTCTGGCTTGACACGGCCCCGCCTCCTCAGCCTGACGCCAGCCTGTCCCGTATCCAGTCGCCTGACAGCATGCGCGTGTACTCGGTGGCCGAGCAGAACCATCTGGGCGCCGAATGCCTGGGTTTCATCAGTTTCCTCGAATCGGCGGAGGTTTTGCCGCCGCCGCTGCGCGAAGTCGTCCTCGACCGCGCCATGGCCGTACCGGGTGAACCGATCGCGCTGGACGACCTGAAGATCATCATCCTGATGGTGTACTGGAGCTTTGGCGAGGAGCCCGGCACCCTGGTGCTCGACGAACTCTACGACGACAGCGCGGAGCGCATCGCCCACTGACACCGGGAGCGGGCGTTGAAGCGCCCCGGCCCAAAACGCAAAGGCCCCACACCGGGGCCTTTTTGCTTCAAGCGACCAGGCGCTCCGGATTGGCCTCCAGCCTTGTGAGCGCCTCGCGCGTGGCGCGCACGGTCAGCGTTTCCTCTTCCTGCGGCAGCAGCAGGCCGGCCTGCAGATAAGCCGCGAGGCGACCTGCCTGGATCAGGTAGCTGTGGCCATCGCTGGAGGCGAAGAGGTTCAGGTGCTTGCGGTCGCTGCGCCAGACGAACTGCACCTGGCTGACCTTGCCATTGTGGTCCAGCGTGAACCAGGAGCCCAGTTGCAGCTCCTGCGCCCAGGCCACCATGGCGGGGGTCGGCTTGGAGCCGCCGTTGGTGACCACGTCGATGGTGGACGCGTCGATGCCCAGCATCATCTCGATGCTTTCGGCATCCAGCGGCAGATCGCCCAGGCCATCCTCGCTGACAAAGTCTTCCAGATTGGCCAGGCGCTGTGTCATGGCGTCGATCTGGGCCTGCGGGATGGCTTGCGTCTTGGACATGAAGGCGTCGGCCATGGTGTCGCTGACGATCTTGATGTGGGCGTCCTGGTCAGCCTGCGCCATGCCCAGCAGGCCCATGCCCGAGCGCAGGCGCTGCAGCAGCTGCGGCAGGTCCTGGATGACACGGGCGCGGTCATTGCGATTGGGTTTGGCACTGGCCGACCAGACCAGGTCGGCCGCCGCCTTTTTGAGCGCCACAGTCTCGGCGTCCTTGGGGCCCTTGCGCACGGCCGACACCGCCAGCACCTCGGCCCAGACCTTGAACAGGAAGGTGCGGATCTCGTCGCGCACCGGAATGTCCTTGAGCATGTTGCGCAGCTCGATGGTGTACTGGATCGCCAGTGTTTCCTTCTGCTCGACCTGCTGCGCGACGCTCACCACCTTCTGCGTCTTTTCCTTGCCCGTCAGGTACTTGGCCAGGAATTTCTGGAACTCGTCGTAGACGATCTGGAACACGCGCTTGCCGGTCTCGGGGTATTGCTCGATGACCTGCACGATGCGTTTGATCTCGGTTTCAAGGGCTCCGCCCGTGATGCTGCTCGCCTCGAAACCCATGACGCAGGAGCCCATGCGGTCGATCAGCTGGCGCGCCGGGTGGTTCAGTGTGCCGAAGAACTCGGGCTCGGCCAGCGCCACGCGCAACACCGGCATCTGCAGCCGGGCAAACCAGACCCGGATCGTCGTGGGGATGCGCTCCTCGGCCAGGATGGCCTGGAACATGAGCGCCACCATCTCGATGATGGCTTTCTCGCTCTTGGTTTCTGCCTTCTTCTTGAGCTCGTCGGTCTTCTCGCGCAGCTTCTCGGCCACCTTGACCACACCGGCCGGGCTGAAATCTTCATAGACCGTGCCGGTCCCGCCGCCACCGCCACCACCGTAATACTGCGGACGTTCTGCCATGGCCGCTGCCAGCGCCGGCGAAGGTGGCTGCGCCGAGGTCGCGCTGAAATCACCACCGCCCTGGCCCACCAGCAGGCGCTTGAGCTGGCCGAACATGCCCTGGGCGCGGCTGCGCGTGCGCGCCAGCGGCGTGGTCTGCGTCATCAAACGCGTCTCTTCATGCGCGCCGCCGAAATGGGACGGCGTGCCCTGCCCTGCCAGGGCCTGATGCATCTGCGCCGGGGTCTGCCCGGACGTGGAAGGCGGCGGCTGTGCGCCGCCTGCGCCGGGCGACGGAACCGAGGCAGGCCGGCTGGGGGTGACGGGACCACCGGCATCGTCCCAGCCCAGGCGGCCGCCAAACAGATGGCCCGCACTGCGCCCGGTCGGCCCTGGGGCCTGCCCCGGCGGCATGGCAGGCTGGCCCGGGTAAGCGGGTGCGGCACCGGCTGGCATGCGACCGGGCGCCGGCTGCCCAGGATAGGCCGGTGGCGGCATGCCCCCGGGCGCGCGAGCCACCGGCATGCCGCCTCCCAGCGGCGCCGGCGCCGACACCGGCCGCTGAGCCGGATAAGCAGAGGCCTGCCCGTAAGCCCCGCTCGAAGCAGCCCAGGAAGGGTCACCCCCCGTATCGCCAGGGAACTGCGAGTCGGGCTGCTGGGAGTCGGGGGCCGGCGCGCCCGAAGCCCCAAGTGCACGACGGCCGACCGCGGCCCGCTTGACGCGATCCTTCAGGTCGATGGTCGGCATGACACCCTGCTGGATCAGGAATTCATTGGCATTGGCATAGGCCGTCTTCAGTTTCTCGATCAGACTTTTCTGCACGACGTCGTTGACCATGGGCCAGGACTCGCGTGTCATGCCGATGGTGGTCCACTGCTCGACCATGAGCAGGATCAGGACTTCGGGCCGCAGGATGTCGTGCCCCTCGAGATCGTCACGGTTCTCCAGCGTCTTGACGCGCACACGCAGATCGTCGAGATCGCCGCCCATCTTTTCCACCACGGCCAGCACCAGGCGGGAAGCCAGGATCTTGTTCTCGACCGCATCGGTGCCCACCAGGGACAGGCCGCCATCGCCCTCGAGCGAGAGCTCTTCTTTTTTCTCGGATTTTTTGGTGGCCGGAGACTTGAGCGACGCCTGCCAGATCTTCATGGTGCCGTCGATCCAGGGGCCGCGCTGCTTCTGGAACAGCATCCAGGCATCGCGCCGGTTCTGCATGTCCCGGGTCGTGCCCTTTTCATTGAGCAGTGCGGTCAGCCGGTCCTGGATCGTCCCGCCCAGATCGAACAGGATCTTCTCCGCATCACCTAGAAAACGCTGGCGCACCATCTCCGCCAGCTGCATGCGCTGCATATAGGAGAGCTGGGTCGCCATGGTGGTCCCCTGCCCTGGTTCAGACGACGGCGCCCGAGTTCGGATCGTTGGGGTCGGTTTCCCGCTTGGCGCCACCGCCGCCCTTGATCAGGTCTTCCCGCTTGACACCCAGCCACATCGCGATGGCCGCGGCCACGAAAACCGAGGAATAGATGCCGAACAGGATGCCGATGGTCAGCGCCAGCGCAAAGTAGTGCAGCGTGGGGCCGCCGAACAGCAGCATGGACAGCACCATGAGCTGCGTGGAACCGTGCGTGATGATGGTGCGGCTGATGGTCGAGGTGATGGCGTTGTCGATGATGCCCACCGTGTCCAGCTTGCGCAGGCGCCGGAAGTTTTCGCGGATGCGGTCGAAGATCACGACCGACTCGTTGACCGAATAACCCAGCACGGCCAGCACGGCCGCCAGCACCGGCAGGGAAAACTCCCACTGGAAGAAAGCGAAGAAACCCAGGATGATGATCACGTCATGCAGGTTGGCGATGATGGCCGCCACGGCGAACTTCCATTCGAAGCGCACCGCCAGATAGACCATGATGCCCACCACCACGAAGGCCAGGGCCTTGAGTCCGTCCAGCGCCAGCTCGTCGCCGACCTGGGGGCCGACGAACTCGCTGCGGCGCAGGGTGGCGCCGGCATCGGCCGCCTTGAGCGTGGCCATGACCTGCTCGCTCTGCTGGCCGGAGCTGACCCCCTTGGCCGCCGGCATGCGGATCAGGACGTCGCGCGCGGTGCCGAAATTCTGGACCTGGACATCGGCGTAGCCCAGCTTGGCGATACCCCCGCGCACCGCCTCCAGGTCGGCCGGCTGGGAGTAGCTGACCTCCATCAGCGTGCCGCCGGTGAACTCCACCGACAGGTGCAGCCCGCGCGAAAAGAGAAAGAAGACGGCCGCCACAAAGGTGACGACCGAGATGGCGTTGAGCACCAGCGCGTGCCGCATGAACGGAATGTCGCGCCGGATCTTAAAAAACTCCATGTTCTTCTTCCCTCAATCCATTTTGGCCGGCGCCTGAGCGTCCGAGCGCCAGACCGTGCCGATAGAGACGGTCTTGAGCTTTTTACGGCTACCGTACCACAAATTCACCAGTCCGCGCGAGAAGAAAACCGCCGAGAACATGCTGGTCAGGATGCCCAGGCAGTGCACCACGGCGAACCCCCGCACCGGCCCCGAGCCGAAGGCCAGCAGGGCCAGGCCGGCGATCAGGGTGGTGACGTTGGAGTCCAGGATGGTGGCCCAGGCGCGGTCATAACCGGTCAGGATGGCAGCTTGCGGCGAGGCGCCGCCTCGAAGCTCTTCACGCACCCGCTCGTTGATCAGCACATTGGCGTCGATGGCCATGCCCAGCACCAGGGCCATGGCCGCCATGCCTGGCAGGGTCAGCGTGGCCTGCAGCATGGACAGCACCGCCACCAGCAGCAGCAGGTTGACGGCCAGCGCCACGCTGGAGATCACGCCGAACAGCATGTAGTAGACGCACATGAAGGCCGTCACGGCCAGGAAACCCCAGGTCACGCTGGCGAAACCCTTGCTGATGTTCTCTGCCCCCAGGCTGGGGCCGATGGTGCGCTCCTCGATGATCTCCATGGGCGCGGCCAGCGCGCCGGCACGCAGCAGCAGGGCCGTGTCGGCCGCCTCCACCGAGCTCATGCGACCCGATATCTGCACGCGGCCGCCACCGATTTCGCTGCGGATCACCGGCGCCGTGACCACCTCCCCCTTGCCCTTTTCGAACAGGATGATGGCCATGCGCTTGCCCACGTTCTCGCGCGTCACGTCCTTGAAGATGCGCGAGCCCTTGGCGTCCAGCGAGAGGTTGACGGTGGGCTCCTGGGTCTGGCTGTCGAAACCGGGCTGGGCGTCGGTCAGGTTGTCGCCGGTCAGCACGACCTGCTTCTTGACGATGACGGCCTGGCCGTTGCGGTCCGGGTAGCGCTCGGCGCCGAAGGGCACCGGGCCGGAACCGGCTTCGGCGGAACGGCCTTCGATGCTTTCATCCACCATGCGCACTTCCAGCGTGGCGGTGCGGCCCAGAATGTCCTTGGCCTTGGCCGTGTCCTGCACGCCGGGCAGTTGCACGACGATGCGGTCCAGACCCTGCTGCTGGATCACCGGCTCGGCCACCCCGAGCTCGTTGATCCGGTTGTGCAGGGTGGTGATGTTCTGCTTGAGCGCCTGCTCCTGCACCAGGCGGGCGGCCTGGGGCTTGATGGTGGCGCTCAGCCTGATGTCGCTGCCGTCCTGCGTCTCTGTGGTCTGCAGCTCGGCGAACTGGTCCAGCAGCACGCGCTTGGCCGCGTCCGCGGTGGCGGCGTCACGCAGGCGCAGTTCGATGGCCTGGCCGTTGCGGCTGATGCCGCCGTGACGCACGTTTTTCTCGCGCAGCACGGTGCGCAGGTCACCCGCCAGCGATTCGGCTTTCTTGCTCAGGGCCGCCTGCATGTCGACCTGCAACATGAAGTGCACGCCGCCGCGCAGGTCCAGCCCCAGGTACATGGGCGCCGCCCGCAGCGCGGACAGCCAGGCCGGCGTGCGCGGCAGCAGGTTGAGCGCCACGATGTAGTCGGGATCGGCCGCGTCCTTGACCAGGGCGCGCTGGATGGCGTCCTTGGCCTTGAGCTGGGTGTCCGTGGAATCAACCCGCACGCGCAGGGAGCCGGCCTCCAGGCCGATCGCTTCTGGCCTGATGCCGGCCTCCTGCAGCGCCGCCTCCACACGCGACTGGGTGGTGGCGTCCACCTTGAAGACAGCCTTGGCCGCCGACACCTGGACGGCGGGCGCCTCGCCAAAGAAATTAGGGGCGGTGTAAATCGCCCCCACCAGCAGCGCGATCACGATGATCGCGTACTTCCAGAACGGATAACGGTTCATACGGCTTGAGCGTTGAGTGTTTGGCGTTGAGCGGTGGGCGTCGAGCAGTTTTTGCGCTGAGCGCTCAACGCCCGGCGCTCAACCTCACTTCACCGTGCCCTTGGGCAGCACCTGCACCACGGCACTGCGCTGCAGCTGCACTTCCACACCGGAAGCAATTTCCACGCCGACGAAGTTCTCGTTCAGGCTGCTCACACGGCCCAGCAGACCCCCGGCCGTCACCACCTCGTCACCCTTGGCCAGGGCTTCGACCATGGCGCGGTGCTCTTTCTGCTTCTTCATCTGGGGACGGATCATGATGAAGTAGAGCACCACGAACATCAGCACGATGGGCAGCATGCTCATCAGCGAGGACTGGATATCACCACCGGCAGAGGGGGCGGGGGCGGTCTGGGCAAAAGCGGAAGAAATAAACACGGCTTACTCCACGTCAGGGGTTCAAAAATCGGGACTTGCCTGCGTCGGGAGGCACCCGGCGGGCACCCCGCAACAGGCGGCCGCCCATTGTACGGGGCCGGCCGTCGGCCGTTTTCAGGCCCCACCGGCTTGTACGGGTAGGCGCCGGATCGTGGAATACCCGGACGTTTGTCAGGCCGCGGCGGCCCGCCAGGCGGCGAGCCGCTCGTCCCACAGCGGCCGGACAGCCGCCAGGTGCCGGGCCTTGACGTGCCCGTAGCCGCGGATCTGCTCGGGCAGGCGCGCAATCTCGACCGCGGCGCCATGGTTGGCCACGTTCAGGCCGGCCAGCAGTTCTTCGATGCAGGCGCGGTACTCGGCGATCAGGGCACGCTCGCCGCGACGCTCTTCGGTTTTGCCAAAAGGATCGAAAGCCGTGCCGCGCAGACCCTTGAGGCGCGCCAGCAGGCGGAAAGCACTGCCCATGGCGGGGCCGAAAGGCCGTTTGACCAGTTCGCCCCTGGCGTTTTTCCTGGCGATCAAGGGCGGCGCCAGATGGTAGTGGAGCTTGTACTCACCCTCGAACATGGCGCCGATGCGTGCCTTGAAAGCCGGGTCACTGTGCAGGCGCGCCACCTCGTACTCGTCCTTGTAGGCCATGAGCTTGAAGAGGTAACGGGCCACCGCCTCGCTCAGGCCCGTCTTGCCCAGCCGGCTCTCGACCGCCTGCACCCGCGCCACGAAGGCCCGGTAAGTCTCGGCATAAGCCGCGTTCTGGTAGCCGCTCAGGAATTCGACCCGCCGCGCCACCAGGCTCTCCACCGTCTCACGCGGCTGAAACTGGAGGGTTTGCGCCGGTGCCAGCAGGGCCTGCACGCGCGCCCAGTCGTGCGCCGCCTGGCGGCCCCATTCGAAGGCCGCCTGGTTGGCCTCCACCGCCACGGCATTGAGCTCGATGGCGCGCTGGAGCGAAGCCAGGCCCAGCGGGATCCAGCCCTTTTGCCAGGCGTAACCCAGCAGCATGGGGTTGACATAGATCGAGTCGCCCATGAGCCGGGTGGCCACGGCATCGGCGTCGAACAATCCCAGGCCGCCCGCGCCCACGGCCGCGCTGATGTCGGCCACGCAGCGATCCGACGGGTTCTGCCAGTTGGCGTTCTTCACGAAGGCGGCCGTCGGCGCGCTGTGGCCGTTAAGCGCCACGCGTGTGCGCCCTTCGCGCATGCGCAGGGTGCTTTCCTTGCTGGCCGTGACGATGGGGTCGCAGCCCAGGATCAGGTCGGCCGCCGCCATGCCCACGCGCGTGGTCCGGATCTCCTCGGCGGTGTCGGCAATCAGCACGTGGCTCCAGGTCGCGCCGCCCTTTTGCGCCAGGCCCGCCGCGTCCTGCGTCACGACGCCCTTGCCCTCGATGTGCGCGGCCATGCCCAGCAATTGCCCGATGGTGATGACGCCGGTGCCGCCCACGCCCGCCACCACGATGCCGTATGCGCCTACTGCGCGACCGTGATCGGGGGTTGGGAGGTGCTCGGAATCCTCACGTACAGAAGTACGTTCCGGTTCCTGCGCTCCTGCCGCCCCCCGCTGACGGCCGCTCGCTACGGCGCCTATCTGTGGCAAGACGGGCTCTGGAAGCGCTCCCAGTGAATACGGGGACAAAGCCTGGCCCTTGGCTTTCTTCTTCAGCTGCCCGCCTTCGACCGTCACAAAGCTGGGGCAGAAGCCCTTGAGACAGGAAAAGTCCTGGTTGCAGCTGCTCTGGTTGATGGTGCGCTTGCGGCCGAACTCGGTTTCCAGGGGTTCGACCGAGAGGCAGTTGCTCTGCTCGCCGCAGTCGCCGCAGCCTTCACAGACCAGCTCATTGATCACCACACGTTTGGCCGGTGTCACCAGGGTGCCGCGCTTGCGGCGGCGGCGTTTCTCGGTGGCGCAGGTCTGGTCGTAGATGATGACCGTGCAGCCCTTGAACTCACGAAACTCGCGCTGGATGCGGTCCAACTCGTCGCGGTGCTCGATGGCGATGCCGGCAGGCAGATCTCGTACGCCCTCGTATTTCTCCGGTTCGTCGGTCACGATGGTGATCTTCGCAGCCCCCTCGGCCCGCATGCTCTGCGCGATCTGGATCACGCTGTGGCCCGAGACCGAAAGGTCTCCTTCGGATCCCTGGCGCTCGCCGACAAGCTGGCCGCCCGTCATGGCCACCGCATCGTTGTAGAGGATCTTGTAGGTGATGTTGACGCCGGCGGCAATGCTCTGGCGCACGGCCAGGAGGCCGCTGTGAAAGTAGGTGCCGTCGCCCAGATTGGCGAACACATGGCCTTCGGTGCTGAAGGGTTGCTGGCCCACCCAGGGCACGCCCTCGCCGCCCATCTGCGTGAAGCCTATGGTGCTGCGGTCCATCCAGGTCGCCATGAAGTGGCAGCCGATGCCGGCCATGGCACGCGAACCCTCGGGCACACGCGTGCTGGTGTTGTGCGGGCAGCCCGAGCAGAACCAGGGCATGCGCTCGGCGGCCGGACCGCTCAGCAGCAGGGCCTGCATGGCGCGCTCCTTGGCGTCCAGCACCGCCAGCTGCGTATCGACACGTGCGGCGATATCACTGCCTGCGGGCAAAATGCCTTGCTTCTTCAGGCGCCCGGCAATGGCGCGCGCAATCATGGCCGGCGTCAGGTCGGCATTGGCGCGCAACAGCTCGTTGCTGGAGGGATTGGCCTGCGACCATTCACCGCCCGCACGGTCACCCTCGTTGAACTTGCCCAGGATGTTGGGGCGCACATCGTCGCGCCAGTTGTAGAGCTCTTCCTTGAGCTGGTACTCGATGAGCTGGCGCTTTTCCTCCACCACCAGTATTTCCTGCAGACCGGTGGCGAAGTCGCGCGCGCTTTGCGCCTCCAGCGGCCAGACCACCGCCACCTTGTGCAGCCGGATGCCCAGCTGCCGACAGGTGGCGTCGTCCAGTCCCAGGTCCAGCAGGGCCTGGCGTGTGTCGTTGTAGGCCTTGCCGCTGGCGATCAGACCGAACCTGTCGTTCGGGCCCTCGATGACGTTGTGGTTCAGGCGGTTGGCGCGGATGTAGGCCAGGGCGGCGTACCACTTGTGGTGGAACAGGCGGTCTTCCTGCTCCAGCGCATGGTCGGGCCAGCGGATGTGCAGGCCGCCCGGCGGCATCTGGAAATCGGTGGGCAGCTGGATCTGCACGCGCTCGGGGTCGATCGTGGCGCTGGCGCTGGACTCGACGATCTCCTGGATGGTCTTCATGCCGGCCCAGACGCCGGCGTAACGGCTCAGGGCGAAGGCGTGGATGCCGAGGTCCAGGATCTCCTGCACCGAGGCCGGAAAGAACACCGGCAGGCCGCAGGCCTTGAAGATGTGGTCGCTCTGGTGCGCGGCCGTGGAGCTCTTGGCCACGTGGTCGTCACCGGCCACGGCGATCACGCCGCCCCAGGGTGTGGTGCCGGCGTTGTTGGCGTGCTTGAAGACGTCGGAGGTCCGGTCCACACCCGGGCCCTTGCCGTACCAGATGCCGAACACGCCGTCGAACCTGTTCGTGCCCGGCGGGGCGAAGCCCAGTTGCTGCGTGCCCCACAGGGCGGTGGCCGCCAGTTCCTCGTTGACGCCGGGCTGGAACACGATGTTCTGCGCCTTCAGGTAGGGCTTGGCCTTCCACAGGGCCTGGTCATAACTGCCCAGGGGCGAACCGCGGTAGCCGCTGATGAACCCCGCCGTGTTCTTGCCGGCCTGCTGATCGCGCAGGCGCTGCAGCATGGGCAGCTTGACCAGGGCCTGCACCCCGCTCATGAAGGCGCGGCCATGGTCCAGCGTGTACTTGTCGTCCAGGGTGACGGTCTCCAGCGCCTGGCGGATGGCTTCGGGCAGGGGGGCGTTCATCGGGGCTGGTCTCCGTAAGGCCTTGTTTGTCGGGCCAGTGTATGCGGGACGGCCGGATAGGTCTTTGCTTTCTTTGCCGCTGAAACGCTGGTTTTTGAAAGGATATTGCGCGAAAATCCAATTAATGGAAACACTCGACAAGTTTGATCTCGCCATCCTGGCCGAATTGCAGGCCGATGCCCGCCTGACCAATGCCGAGCTGGCCAGCCGCGTGGGCCTGTCCCCGGCGCCCTGCTGGCGCCGCGTGCGCTCGCTCGAAACCCAGGGTTATATCAAGGGTTACCACGCCGAGATCGACCGCCACAAGATCGGCCTGGGCGTGCTGGCCTTTGTGCGTCTGGACGCCGAGCGCAACACGGGCGACGCCACGCGTGTGCTGGAGGAAGCCGTGCGCGCCCTGCCCGAGGTGGTGGCCTGCCACTACATCAGCGGCACCGGCACCTTCGAGCTGCAGGTGGTGGCGCAGGACCTGGACAGCTTCTCGCGTTTCGCGCTGCAGCGCCTGATCAACCTGCCCAACGTCAAGGACCTGCACACCAGCTTCTCATTGGGCGAGGTCAAGGCCAGCCCTACACTGCCCCTGGGCCATCTGCAGGCACCCGCACCCGCGCCGGCACCCTCTGCAGCCAAAGCCCGACGGAGATCCCGATGAAACATCTGCAACAACTCGCCCTGCTCCTGCTGGCCCTGCCCGCGGCGCTGCAGGCCCAGACCGGTGGCGCCCCGCTGTCCCTGCGCAATCTGCTGATCGAAGTACGCCAGGATGACGGCAGCAGCAGCACCCGTGAACGTGTGGCAGCCGACGTGAACGCCCGTGTGCAAGCAGGCCGCGGCGAGGTGGACGTGGCCATCGACGCACGCAGCCGCCAGAGCGAACGCAGCGGCAGTGCCCAGCAGCAGGTGCTGGTGCTCAACGGCCGGCCGGCGGCGATCAAGCTGGGCCAGAGTGTGCCGCTGCGCCTGCGTCAGTTCATCGTTCAGGGCGGCGTGCGCCGTAGCGTGCCCGGCACGGTCTGGCTCCAGGCCGGCACCGGCTTCACGGCCACACCGGTCTGGGAAGGCGGGGACTCGGTCTATCTGGAACTGGCCGCGACGCAGGGCCGCCAGCCCCTGGGACCGGGCGCCAGCACTTCCACCACGCTGATGCTGCCCCTGGACGAATGGATGACCGTGGCCGACAGCGAGGACGTGCAGGAACACCGGCAAGGCGCCGCGGGCCTGGGCGGCGGCGGGCGCGAGACCCGCAGCAGCAGCCAGTCCCTGCGCGTGCAGGTGCGCGTCAGTCTGCGCTGAACCTGCAGGCTATCGGACCGCTTCGCGCGGCCACAGCACCCACAGGCGCAGCGGCTGCTTCAGGCGACCGGCAATCAAGGAGGCCTCGGGCCCCGTGCCCACGAAGTAGTCGGCCCGCACCGCGCCCGTGATGGCGCTGCCCGTGTCCTGCGCCAGCACCAGGCGCTGCAGCTGCAGCTGCGGACCCGCCGAAGCCAGCCAGACCGGCGTGCCGTAGGGAATGCTGCCGGGATCGACGGCGATGGAGCGGCCCGCGGTCAGGGGTACGCCCTGGGCGCCGCGCGGGCCCACGGCGGTCTCGCTTTCGGGCAACGCTTGTTCCTGGAAGAAGGTCACGCGCGGATTACTCCACAGCATCTCCTGCACCCGGCCCGGGTTCTGCGCCACCCACTGGCGGATCGAAGGCCAGGAGGCGTCGCGTATCTCGCGCCGCTGCTGCAGCCAACCGCCCACGCTGCGGTAAGGCTGGTCGTTGGTGCCGGCGTAGCCGATGCGCACCATGCGCTGGCGACCATCGGGCTCGGTCACGAGCAGGCGCCCCGAACCCTGGATCTGCAGATTGAGCGCGGCCACCGGATCGGCCAGCCAGGCGATCTCGCGGCCCTTGAGCGCGGCCTGGGCCTCAGGCAGGGTGTCCATCTCCTGGCGGCTGTACCAGGGCTTGCGCAGGTACAACTGGGCCGGCAGGCCGTACAGGGGCACGGTGTGGCGGGCCGTGGGCAGGCGCGAGGCCTCGACCACCGGTTCGTAATAACCGGTCAGCAGGCCCACCGGCTCGCTCTGGAAGGTCTCGACACGGTAGGGCTGCAGGCGCTCGATCATCCAGTTACGCCGCTCCTCGTCGCCAACCTGGCCCAGGCGCCGCACATCGGCGCACAGAGGCGCCAGCGAGGGCACCGGACGCTCGCAGCTGCGCAGCCAGGCCCCCCAGGCCTCACCCAGGGGGTCTTCACCGAGGCCCGGCAGCTCGGTCCAGGCCACCGGCGTCCAGCGGCTGCGCGCCTGTTGCAGCACGGTGCTGCTCCCCGGCTGGGAGGGAAAGGAAGTGACAGCACCGGACGCGCCGGGCCGCTCGATGGCGATCAGGGGGCTGCCGGACTCCGGCGCCGGCCCGGAAACCGGCACGCCGCCGCAGCCGACCAGCGTTCCTACAATCAGCACTTGAAAGACACAATAAATTTGTCGGGATCGATTCATGTTGCTGATTTTCCTTGAAGCTCTGGGCGCCCTGCTTTTGCTGGTGCTGATCGTGTGGTGGACCATGTTTTCGGGTCGCAGCAAGGGCGAACTGTCCTCGCCTGAAAAAGGCAGCGACGACGCCACCCGACCGCCGGCGCGCGGGCCGGACCGGCCGGACTGAACACCCCTGGCNCTGTTCTTCTTCTCGCCCTTGTTCAAACGGCAGTTCTCCAGCATGACGAGCTGGCCGGGGGCGACGTTCACGCCGTCGGTCCAGTTGGAAACGAGGGGCACCTCGCGGCCCAGCAGTTCGGCCATGCGTAGCGCCACGGGGGCCAGGGAGTCCTCGGGCTTGAACTCACCCTCGGTGGGGCGCCCCAGATGGGAGGTGACCATCACGGCGGCCCCGGCATCCAGCGCCATCCGGAGACAGGGCAGGGAGGCGCGGATGCGGGTGTCTTCGGTGATGCGGCCGGCGGCGTCCTGCGGGACGTTGAGGTCGGCGCGGATGAAGACGCGCTGGCCACGGGCCTTGCCCTGTTCGCACAGGGTCTGGAATCGGAGGAAGTTCATGGGGTGTTCGTATGCATTCGTTAGATTCCGTTCGCCCCGAGCCTGCCGAAGGGCTGCGACAAGCTCAGCCTGAACGGGTCAGGCATCACTTGCCGACCACGCGCGCCATCTCCAGGCACTTGTTGGAGTAGCCCCACTCGTTGTCGTACCAGGCCACGACCTTGATGAAGGTCTTGTCCAGGGCGATGCCGGCCTCGGCGTCAAACACCGAGGTGCAGACTTCGCCGCGGAAGTCGGTGGCCACCACCTTGTCCTCGGTGTAGCCCAGCACGCCCTTGAGCGCGCCCTGGCTCTGGGCCTTCATCTCGGCGCAGATCTCCTTGTAGTCGGCTTCCTTGTTCAGCTCCACGGTCAGGT
>NZ_BAAGWN010000001.1:0-99426 GCF_054780335.1 Curvibacter fontanus | reverse complement strand
GGGGACAAGGGCCACAAGGGCCACAAGGGCTGTGACCGCGACGGCGACAAACACGACCGTGATTGCGATAAGCCACGCTCCGGCCACCACAACCCGTTCAAGCCGAACGACAAGGACCACAAGTCGGGTGACATGGGTGACCGGAGCTGAAAGTGGCAGGCCGAGATGGCCTGTCACTGACCGCAAGCTGACCAAGTTCGACTCTCGCACCTGTTATCGTTGCGGGGCACATTCCATCGGTTGAATGTGTCGTTTACGTCGTCGAACCCTAGGAAATCTGAACATGAACAAGTTGCTCGCTGCCCTGATCGCCGGCCTGTTTGCCGCAGGTGCTTACGCCCAGGCCCCCGCTCCCGCTGTGGCTCCGGCTCCGGCGGTTGCACCGGCACCGGCCGTGGCCCCCACCAAGCCCGAGACCAAGCCCGAAGCCCGCGCTGACAAGAAGAAAAAGAGCAAGGTCAGCAAGTCCAGCAAGGCCAAGAAGTCCAAGAAAAAGGCAGAGATGAAGGAAGGCGCCGCCAAGTAAAGGCCGCTGTCCTCTGCGCAAGGCCCGCTACGGCGGGCTTTTTTCATGGGCTCTCGTAAAGCGCCGCCAGGACAGGCTTCAGTCCACGCCCACCAGCCTGGCCTTCACGCTTTTGCCCTTGACCTTGCCCGCATTGAGACGGGTCACGGCCTCGCCGGCAATGCTGCGCTCCACGGCCACGAAGGTGCAGAACTCGGTGACGTTGATCTTGCCGATCTGCTCGCGTGTGTAGCCGGCCTCGCCGGTCAGCGCGCCCAGCACGTCGCCGGGGCGGATCTTTTCCTTGCGGCCGCCCAGGATCTGCAGGGTGGTCATGGGCGGCAGCAGGGGCTCCTTGCTGGCCGGTTTCAGTTCGTCCAGCTTGTGCCAGACAGACTCCTGCGTCTGGTACTGCTCGATGCGGCCCACGGCCCCCATCTCGTCCATGCTGGCCAGACTCAGGGCCAGGCCGGATTCGCCCGCGCGGCCGGTGCGGCCGATGCGGTGCACATGCACCTCGGGGTCAGGCGAGATGTCCACATTGACCACGGCTTCGAGCTGTGTGATGTCCAGTCCACGTGAGGCCACGTCGGTGGCCACCAGCACCGAGCAGCTGCGGTTAGCGAACTGCGCCAGCACCTGGTCGCGTTCGCGCTGCTCCAGTTCGCCGTACAGCGCCAGCGCGCTGATGCCCTGGCTTTGCAGCAGCGCCACCAGTTCCTTGCAGCGTTGTTTGGTGTTGCAGAAGGCCAGGGTGCTGACCGGGCGGAAGTGCAGCAGCAGCTGGGCCACGGCCTGCAGGCGGGTGGCGCGTGTCACCTCGTAGAAACGCTGTTCGATCTTCAGCGCGCTTTGTTTCGTCTCCACCTTGACCTGCTGAGGTTCGCGCAGGAACTGGGTGGCGATCTTCGCGATGCCTTCGGGGTAGGTGGCCGAGAACAGCAGGGTCTGCCGTTCCCGGGGGCACTGCTGGGCCACGGTGGCGATGTCGTCGAAGAAGCCCATGTCCAACATGCGATCGGCTTCGTCCAGCACGAGGGTGTTGAGGGCGGCCAGGTCCAGGGTGCCGCGCTGCAGGTGGTCCATGATGCGCCCCGGCGTGCCCACCACGATGTGGGCGCCATGCTCCAGGCTGGCGCTCTGCATGCGCAGCGGCACGCCGCCGCAGAGGGTGACGATCTTGACGTTGTCCTGCGCGCGCGCCAGGCGCCGCAGCTCCACGGTCACCTGGTCGGCCAGCTCGCGCGTGGGGCACAGCACCAGGGACTGCACGGCAAAACGCCGCGGGTTCAGGTTGGTCAACACCACCAGGGCGAAGGCCGCGGTCTTGCCGCTGCCGGTCTGGGCCTGGGCGATCAGGTCCTTGCCCATCAGCGCCAGGGGCAGGCTGGCGGCCTGGATCGGCGTCATCGCGCTGTAACCCAGCTGCTGCAGGTTCTCCAGCATGGCGGGGCTCAGGGGCAGGGTGCTGAAGGCGGTGGGGCTGGACATGCCCGATTATCGGGCTTCGCAGCGTGGGGGATTGGGTAGGCGCTGTGCAACGGGGCGGGAGGGCCCCTAGACTACGAATTCCCAAACACCGAGATGAGGAGCCCCCGATGATGAACCGCGATCTTGAAACCGAATTCAAGGCCCTGCTGCCGGGCCGGAGTACCGAGATGGGCGCCACGCGCCGCACGGCGCTCAAGGCCGCGCTGGGCGTGGGTTATGCCGCTTCCGTCCTGCCCGTCATGGCGCAGACCGTGATCAAGACCCCGACCGACGGCCTGACCGTGGGCGAGGTCACCATCGACGTCAGGGGTTTCAGGATGCCGGCCTACCGCGCCATGCCCGCCGGTGGCAGGAACCTGCCCGTGGTGCTGGTGCTGTCCGAGGTCTTCGGCGTGCACGAGCACATCGCCGACGTGGCCAACCGCTTCGCCCGCGCCGGTTACCTGGCCATCGCGCCCGAGCTCTTCGTGCGCCAGGGTGATGCGCAGAGTTATGGCGAGATCGCCAAGCTGATCGCCGAGGTGGTCTCCAAGGTGCCCGATGCGCAGGTGCTGGGCGACCTGGACGCCGCCGTGGCCTGGGCCGGCGCCAACGGCGGCGACCTGGCGCGTGTGGGCGTCACGGGTTTCTGCTGGGGCGGCCGCCAGACCTGGCTCTATGCCGCGCACAGCAAGTCCATCAAGGCCGGTGTGGCCTGGTACGGCCGCATCACCGGCAACCAGAGTGATCTGACGCCGAAGAACCCGATCGACATCGCGGGTGTCATCAACGGCCCCGTGCTGGGCCTGTACGGCGAGGCCGACACGGGCATTCCGCTGGCCGATGTCGAGAAGATGAAGGTCGCGCTGGCCGCCGGCAATGCCAGCGCAAAGGCCTCGCAGTTCGTGGTCTACAAGGAGGCGCCGCACGCCTTCCACGCCGACTACCGCCCCAGCTACCGCAAGGAAGCGGCCGACGATGGCTGGAAGCGTTGCCTGGCGTGGTTCAAGCAGCACGGCGTGGCTTGAGCGGCACGCTGGAGATTGAAGACCCCCGTTCGGGCTGAGCTTGTCGAAGCCAGTCTTGAGTCCTGTCAACGAGCCCTTCGACAAGTTCAGGGCGAACGGAACAGGTTCTGGCGATTGTCTAGAGGCCTCTTGACACGTCTGCGAGAATCGAAGCCATGACCCTGATCGCCATTCTTCTCGGCACGCTGGCGGCCGGCATCGGCAGCGTCTGGCTGGCCGCGGCCCTGAGCTTCGGCGTGCTGGCGCGCTACACCCAGCACATGCTGAGCCTGGCGGCCGGCGCCCTCTTGGGCACGGCCTTTCTGCATCTGTTGCCCGAGGCCTTCGAAAGCGGCATCGAGCCGCAGGCGCTGTTCCTCACCCTGCTGGTCGGTGTGGTGTTCTTCTTCCTGCTCGACAAGGCCGAACTCTGGCACCACGGGCACGAACACCACCACGCCGAGGCAGCCGATGCGCACGACCATGATCATGCGCACCGCGACGGGCATCACCATGACCACGCACCGCAGCGCATGGCCGGCGGCTGGACCGTGCTGGCCGGGGACAGCGTGCACTGCTTCGGCGACGGCATCCTGATCGCCTCGGCCTTCATGGCCGACCTGCGCCTGGGTGTGATCGCCGCGCTGGCCGTGCTGGCGCACGAGGTGCCGCACCATATGGGTGACCTCATGGTGCTGCGCAAGAGCAGCGGCACGCGCCGGGCGGCCCTGCTCAAGGTCACGCTGGCCGGCGCCATCACCGCCCTGGGCGGCCTGGTGGGTTACTGGCTGGTGGACCTGCTGCATGACTATCTGACCTACTTCCTGGTCGTGGCGGCCAGCAGCTTCATCTACGTGGCCCTGGCCGACCTGATCCCCCAGCTGCAAAAGCGCCTGAGCCTGGGCCAGACCCTGGCCCAGATCGCCTGGCTGCTCGCGGGCATCCTGCTGGTCACGCTGGCCGGCGCGCTGGCGCACACGCACTGAGATCGTCCCCATGTTCAAGTTCAAGATGAACGAGCGCTCGCTGTTTGCGGTGCTGCTGCGCTCGCCCTGGTGGATCAGCCTGCTGATTTCACTGCTCATGTCGGTGGTCGCGTTTGCCCTGCTGTCGCGCGAGTACGCGATGGTGGTCACGCTGGGCACCTTCCCCTTTCTGGTCGTGGCGGCCATCGCCGCCTGGCGCCAGTGGCGCGCACCGGGTGCCGCCCGGCTCGACGCGGCGCTGACGCGCGCCGCGGCCATGAACTGGCGCGATTTTTCGGCCTGGGTCGCGCAGGTTTATGCGCAGCAGGGCTACACGGTCACGCGCCTGGAAGGCGAGGCGGCGGATTTCCGCATCGAGCGCCAGGGCCAGACCAGCCTGCTGAGCTGCCGGCGCTGGAAAGCGGCCACGCATGGCGTGGAGGCCCTGCGTCTGCTGCAGGCGGCCTGCGAGCAGCAGGGCGCGCGCGGCGTCTATCTGAGCCTGGGCCCGGTTTCGGAAGCGGCTGAGCCCTATGCCCGGGCGCAGGGCCTGCAACTGGCGCACGGCGCGGGACTGGCCCTGTTGCTGGTTCAGTAAAGAAATGCACCGGGCTCTTGTTAGCCCGGCAAGACGACCCATCTGCGACAGACGACCATGACTTCCATTTTCAAGATGATCTTCGGCCTGCTGCTGCGCATCGTGCTGGCCCTCATGGGCCTGGTGTTCCTGCTCAGCCTGCTGGTGGCGGGCCTTTTGCTGCTGGCCTTCTGGGGCCTGCGCGCGCTCTGGGCCCGGCTCACGGGCCGGCCGGTGCAGCCCCTGGCCTTCACCATCCTGCGCCGTGCGCAGTGGCAGCGTTTTTACCGTCCTGGAACGGCGCAGACCCAACAGGGCGCCGACGTGATCGACGTCGAGTCGCGCCGGGTCGATGGCCCGGCCTCGGACCGGCTGGGGCGCTAGCCCGCCGCGTCTTCCCAGGCCGGGTTCCACACCACCTCCCACAGGTGCTGGTCCGGGTCCTGGAAGTAGCCGGCGTAGCCGCCCCAGAAGGTGGCCTGCGCGGGCTTGACGATCACGGCCCCGGCCCGCTGCGCCTGTGCCATCACGGCATCGACCTCCTCGCGTGAGGCCACGTTGTGGCCCAGCGAAAGTTCGGTCGGGTTCGGCCGTGCCAGCGGCAGGCCGCTGTCCTGCGCCAGACTGGCGCGCGGCCACAGGGCCAGCTTGAGGCCGGCCTGCAGCTCGATGAAAACCACGGCCCCATGTTCGAACTCGGTGCCGATGATGCCCCCGGTGGCGAAACCCAGGCCGTCGCGGTAGAAGCGCAGCGCGCGCTCCAGGTCCTCGACGCCCAGGGTGATGACGGTGATGCGCGGTTTCATGGGAATGATGGTACCCCCCGAGCGGCTGCGCCGCTCCCCCCTGGGGGGAGACGCGCAGCGTCTCGGGGGGGAACCTAAAGCCAGCGGAATGCCAGCACCGCCACCAGGGTGGGCGGCAGCGCGCCCAGCAGCAGGCCCAGCGGGTTGATCGTGCTGTCTTCGAACTTGCCGCGCAGGATGGAAACGCCCGCAGGGTTGGGCGCGTTGGCGATCACCGTCAGGCCGCCGCCGGTGACCGCGCCGGCCACCAGCGCCACCTTGAACTCCTCGCTCAGGCCCTGCACCAGCGAGCCCAGATAGGTCAGGGCCGCGTTGTCGGTGATGGCGGTCAGCCCCATGGCGCCGTAGAACACGGCGGTTGCATCCATGCCCATGAGCAGGGGCTGCAGCCACCATTGCTGCAGGCCACCCAGCACCACCAGGCCTGCCAGGAAAAAGGCCACCAGCAGGGCCTCGCGCAGGATCAGGCGGTCCTGGTGGCGTTCATAAGCGTGGGCGTAACCCATGAAGAAGAGGAACAGTCCCAGGAAGACCGGCGGGTAGTGCGCAAACAGCACGGCCGCCAGCAGGAAAAGCAGGTGCACCAGCACCACGGTCCAGGGCACGGCGGGGGTTGAACTCTCTGCCGGCCGCTCCATGGGCCCCAGCTCCTTGCGGAACAGCAGCGTGACCAGGGCGGCGTTGACGACGACCGCCACGGCCGCTTTCCAGCCGAAGGTCGTGGCCATGAAGGCCAGGTCCCAGTTCCAGGGCGCGGCCACCATGAGCACCGGGGGCGCGGCAAAGGGCGTGAGCGTGCCGCCGATGGAGATGTTGACGAAGAGCACGCCCACCGTGGCGTACTGCAGGCGGCGCGAGACCGCCTGGGCAAACAGGGTGTCGCGCAGCATCAGCGCGGCCAGGGTCATGGCCGCGGGCTCGGTGATGAAGGAGCCCAGCAGGGGCACCAAGGCCAGCAGCAGGAAATACAGGGCCACGCCGCGCGGCAGCGGCAGCCGCTGCGCCAGCCAGCGTACCAGCGCGCCGGCGCATTGCAGCACGGCGCGCGTGCCGGCGATCACCATGATCACGAAGACGAACAGGGGTTCGGTGTAGTTGCGGCTGTCGAGGTAGGCCGTGGTGGCCTGCTTGCCGCTGAGCGCGAACATGCAGACCACCAGCACCATGGCCCAGAAGCCGAACACCACCTCCACCTCGCCCAGCAGATGCCACAGACCCGCATGGCGCGGCTGCGTGCGCGCCAGGAGCTCGAAGAATTGGGTCGAGAAGGTGTGGACGATGGCCAGCGCGAACAGCAGGGCGGCGAGGAGCTGGATCAGGGTCGGGCTCATCACCCGACCTTAACCCAGGATGGTGGCGCCGGCCGGCGCCGCGGGTTTGTTGATCCACGCCATCCCATGCGGACTTCTCAGCCCTGGGCCACCGGGCGTGCCGGATGGGCGCACCACTCGCTCCAGCTGCCGGCGTAGAGCGCGCCCCGGCCCAGACCGGCGACTTCCATGGCCAGCAGATTGGGCAGGGCGCTCACGCCGCTGCCGCAGTGGTGCACCACGGTGGAGGGGCGACGGCCGCCCAGCAGGGCTTCGAACTCGGCCTTGAGCTGTTCCGGCGACTTGAATTTGCCGTCCGGCCCCAGGTTTTCGGCAAAAGGTCGGTTCAGCGCGCCGGGAATGTGGCCGGCCACCGGGTCCAGCGGTTCCACCTCGCCGCGAAAACGTGCCGGGGCCCGTGCGTCGATCAGGGTCTGGTCGGGCAGCTCCAGGTGCTTGAGCACATCGTCGGTCGTGGCCAGCCGGGCACGCGGCGTGCCGGCCTTGTAGGGCGAGGGCACACGCGGCAGGTCGGGGCCGGTGGCCACGGGGCCGTTGACGGCTTCCCAGGCCTGCAGGCCGCCGTCGAGCACGGCCACGTTCTCGTGGCCCACCCACTTGAGCATCCACCACAGGCGCCCGCAGTAATTGACGCCCTGGCGGTCGTAGACCACGGCCTGCATATCGCTTTGAAAACCCACACGGGCCAGCCAGGCGGCAAACACCTCGGGCTTGGGTAAGGGGTGGCGGCCACCATTGACGGCCTGCGACTTGTCCTTGGCGCTCAGGTGCCGGTCCAGATCGGCGCGCACGGCGCCGGCGACACGCAGGCGTTCGTACTGCGCGTCGCCTTCGGCCGGTTTCATCAGTTCGAAACTGCAGTCGAACACCATCAGGGGCTTGTGGTCGTGCACCAGGTGCTTGAGCTGCTCGGCGCTGATCAGGGTGGTGTACATCAATGCTCCTCGGCGGGGGTGTCAGGGATGGCGCGTTCGCGCAGGAAGGTGGCGGCCACGCCGCTGGCGACGATGAGGGCGATGCCCAGCCAGCCGTAGAGCGGGATGCGGTCGCCGAACAGGATCAGGCTGTAGAAGGAGGCGAAGATGATGCCCGAGTACTGCAGGCTGGCCACCACCAGGGTGTGGCCGCGGCTGTAGGCGCGGGTCATGCACCACTGGCCCAGCGAGGCCAGGATGCCGATGGGCAGCAGCCAGATGGCGGCCTGCCAGCCGATCTGCTCCCAGGGGGTGAAGCCGGTGAACAGGATGCCCACCAGACCCGTGACCGCGGTGCCGACGGCAAAATAAAAGACCGTGCGGCCTTCGGGCTCGCCCGAGCGGGCCAGGGCCGTGACCTGCAGATAGGCCAGCGAGGCGCTCATGCCCGAGAGCAGGCCGATCAGGCCGGCAAAGAGCTGGTTGTGGTCGATGGTGGGGCGCAGCGTGAGCACCACGCCGGCAAAACCCAGCAGCACGGTGCCCAGCAGCGGCCCCTGGCGTTCGGACCTGCCGTAGAGCAGGGCGCCACCCACGATGAAGGCCGAGACCCAGATGCCGCTCATGTAGTTCAGCGTCATGGCCGTGGCCAGGGGCAGCCAGGCGATGGCGTAGAACCAGGCCGTCAGCGAGGCGCCACCCACGAGGCTGCGCCAGACGTGCATATAGGGCACGGGGGTCCTGAGCTGGATGCCGCGGCTGCGCAGCACCAGGGCCAGGAAGGCAACGCTGATGAGGCCGCGGTAGAAGACCAGCTCGAAGGTGTTGAAAGAGGCCGAGGCGTATTTCACCGCCACACCCATGGTGGCGAAGAAGAAGGCCCCGAGGACCATCCAGAGGGCTTGCATTTACTTGTTTGCTCTTGTGTGTTTTCTGGCGAGGCGTTGAACAACCCCCCAATCATCCCCCCGCCCTTCTTTGCCCCCCGCCGGGGGCAAAGAAGGGGGCCTGGATTTTGTTTTTGGTGTTTTGGACAGGCTTCTATGAAGCGAGGCGTCGCCACTGCTTGAGGTCATCCGAGATTGCTGGCTTGCGGTCGTAGTAAAAGGCTGCGTCCCTATATGCCAACGACGGCCGCCGCTGTGCGGTCTGCCGTTCGCGAGACAGGTTTCGTTTCTGGCCGGCGTAGCCGTCAGCCGTGGCGTGTTGGTGCGTGCGAGTTCTCTACGACCGTTGGCCTGCCAGTGGAGGCCAGCGAGGACGGTCGCGCCTTCCCGCGTCGTAGAAGCGTAGCCGGCGCGCAGTAACCAAATCCAGGCCCCCCTCTCTACCCCGGCGGGGGTAGAGAGGGGCGGGGGGGAGTGTGGGGGGAAGGAAGGTGCCCCGTCAGGGAAAAACATAACGAGGCAAAAAGATTCAGAGACGCATCTGCTTCCGGTACCACTCGTGGAAGTGCTGCATGCCATCCTCCATGGGGCTCTGGTAGGGGCCGACCTCGTTGTCACCGCGTGCCAGCAGGACCTTGCGGCCGGCGTCCATGCGTTCGGCGATCTCGTCGTCCTCGATGCAGGTCTCCATGTAGGCGGCCTGCTGGGCCTCGACGAATTCGCGTTCGAAGGCGGTGATCTCTTCGGGGTAATAGAACTCCACCATGTTCAGCGTCTTGTTCGGGCTGATCGGGTGCAGGGTGGAGACGGTCAGCACGTGCGGGTACCACTCGACCATGATGTGCGGGTAGTAGGTCAGCCAGATCGCGCCGCGCTCGGGCTTCTGGCCCTTGCGGTACTTCAGCAGCGCGTCGTGCCAGCGCTGGTAGACGGGTGAACCCGGGCGCTCGAAGGCCTCGGACACGCCCACGGTCTGCACCGAATAGCTGTCCTTGAACTCCCAGTTCAGGTCCTCGCAGGTCACGAAGTGGCCCAGGCCCGGGTGGAAGGGGCCCACGTGGTAGTCCTCCAGATAGACCTCGATGAAGGTCTTCCAGTTGTAGTCGCACTCGTGCAGTTCCACGCGGTCCAGGGTGTAGCCCGTGAAGTCCAGATCGGCGCGCGGGCCCATGCCGGCCAGATCGGCTTCGATGTCGCGGCCGTTGTCCTCGAAGAGCAGGCCGTTCCACTCGCGCAGCTTGTAGTTGTTGAGGTTCAGGCAGGGATCCTGTGCGAAATGCGGCGCGCCGATCAGCTGGCCCCGGGCGGAATAGGTCCAGCGGTGCAGGGGGCAGACGATGTTGCCGCCGGCGCTGCCGGGCTGGGTCTGGTTCAGCGAGCCGCGGCCCTTGAGCATGACGGCCTGGCGATGCCGGCAGACGTTGGAGATGAGCTCCACGCCCGAGGGCGTGCGCACCAGGGCCCGCCCTTCCTTTTCCTGGGGGAGGGCGTGGTAGTCACCGACTTCGGGAACGCTGGCGGCATGCCCCACATAACGGGGCCCGCGCTGAAAAATCTGCGCCATCTCGCGCTGGAACAGCGCTTCGTCGAAGTAGCTGGAAACTGGTAGTTGGCTGTGCGCCTGCTGCAGTTGAAGGCTTAAATCAGACATGGGTGACCTGACCTAAAGACTCCCCGCCATAGCTGGTTTCGGGAGGTATGCCCAGGGGCGTGACAAAAGGAAAATGGCGTTGCCAGCACGGCAGGCCAAGAGAGCACAGGATTGTACCCCGGGGGAGGTACGACGGACGATGCGGCTCGTTTTACGACCCGGTCCTGTATTTCAGGCCCCGATGGGGGCTGTGATCGGGCCGGATGGCCTTGCACAGCCTAAAATGCAGCGTTTGCATCCCTCTGTTTCCATGGTCAAGGCTTCCACATCCACGTCCGCACCCAACACGCCCGCCAGCTACGAGGCGGCTGTGCTGGAGCTCGAACAGCTGGTCAGCCGCCTGGAGTCCGGTGAGCTGCCGCTGGCGCAGCTGCTCACGGGCTACCAGCGCGGGGCCGAACTGCTCAAGTACTGCCGTGAGCAGCTGGCCGCCGTGGAAGGCCAGATCAAGGTGCTGGACGAAGGCATGCTCAAGACATGGACACCCGAGTGAAGCTGACGACGGAATTCGAGCTGCGCACCTGGAGCAGTGCGCGGCTGGCGCGTGTGGAGCGCGCGCTGGAAGCCTGGGTGGCGGCCGATGCGCCGGCCGGTCTGGGCGAGGCCATGCGCTACTCGGTGCTCGACGGCGGCAAGCGCCTGCGGCCCCTGCTGGTGCTGGCCGCCAGCGAGGCCGTGGGCGGCAACGAGCGGGCCGCCCTGCGCGCGGCCTGCGCGGTGGAACTGATCCACGCCTATTCCCTGGTGCACGACGACATGCCCTGCATGGACAACGACGTGCTGCGCCGGGGCAAGCCCACGGTGCACGTGAAATACGGCGAGGCCGGCGCCCTGCTGGCCGGTGACGCGCTGCAGGCCCTGGCCTTCGAGCTGCTCACCCCCGAAAGCGACAACGTTCCCGAAACCATGCAGGCCCGCCTGTGCCGCCTGCTCGCGCACGCGGCCGGCAGCGCGGGCATGGCCGGCGGCCAGGCCATCGACCTGGCCAGCGTGGGTCTCAAGCTCGATGAAAACGAACTGCGCCAGATGCACCGCCTCAAGACCGGCGCGCTGCTGCAGGGCAGCGTGCTCATGGGCGCGGCTTGCGGCGAACAGGCGGCCACCGTGCACACCGCCCTGTCCGACTACGGCGCCGCCCTCGGTCTGGCCTTCCAGGTGGTGGACGACATCCTCGACGTCACGGCCGATTCGGCCACCCTGGGCAAGACCGCCGGCAAGGACGCCGAGCAGGACAAGCCCACCTATGTGTCCCTCCTCGGACTGGAGCGTTCCCGTGCCTACGCGCAGGAATTGCATGCACAGGCCCTGGCCGCACTGGCTGTCAGCGGCCTGGCCGACACGCGCGCCCTGCATGCGCTGGCCGATATGGTCGTTCACCGAGCAAGCTGAACATGACTTCCGCACCCTATTCCCTGTTGCAGACGATCGACGACCCGGCCGAGTTGCGCAAGCTCTCGCGCGCCGATCTGCGCACCCTGGCCGACGAGCTGCGTGCCTATGTGCTCGAGAGCGTCTCGAAAACCGGCGGTCACCTCAGTTCCAACCTGGGCACGGTGGAGCTCACCGTGGCGCTGCACTACGTCTTCAACACGCCGCACGACCGCCTGATCTGGGACGTGGGCCACCAGACCTACCCCCACAAGATCCTGACGGGCCGGCGCGAGCGCATGGACACGCTGCGCCAGCTCGGCGGCCTCAGCGGCTTCCCGCAGCGCAGCGAGAGCGAATACGACGCCTTCGGCACCGCGCACAGCAGCACCTCCATCTCCGCCGCCCTGGGCATGGCCCTGGCCGCGCGTCAGAAGGGTGAGGACCGCCATGCGATCGCTGTCATCGGCGACGGGGCCATGACGGCCGGCATGGCCTTCGAGGCGCTCAACCACGGCGGTGTGGAGGACTGCAAGCTGCTGGTGGTTCTCAACGACAACGACATGTCCATCAGCCCGCCCGTGGGCGCGCTGAACCGCTACCTGGCGCAATTGATGAGCGGGCGTTTTTATGCCGCCGCCAAGCAGGTGGGCAAGCAGGTGCTCCAGGTTGCGCCGCCCTTGTTTGAACTGGCCAAACGTTTCGAGGAACACGCCAAGGGCATGGTGGTGCCGGCCACGCTGTTCGAGAAATTCGGCTTCAACTACATCGGCCCCATCGACGGTCACGACCTCGAGTCCCTGATCCCCACGCTGGAAAACATCAAGCAGCTCAAGGGCCCGCAGTTCCTGCACGTGGTGACCAAGAAGGGCCAGGGCTACAAGCTGGCCGAGGCCGACCCCGTGGCCTACCACGGCCCCGGCAAATTCGACCCGGCCGTGGGCCTGCAGAAGCCCGCCACCCCCCCGAAGCAGACCTTCACGCAGGTCTTCGGTCACTGGCTGTGCGACATGGCCGAGCAGGACATGCGCCTGGTCGGCATCACGCCGGCCATGCGCGAAGGTTCGGGCATGGTGGAGTTCCACCAGCGTTTTCCCGGCCGTTATTACGACGTGGGCATCGCCGAGCAGCACGCCGTCACGCTGGCCGCCGGCCTGGCCTGCGAGGGGCTCAAGCCCGTGGTGGCGATCTACTCCACCTTCCTGCAGCGGGGTTATGACCAGCTGATCCACGACGTGGCCCTGCAGAAGCTGCCCGTGGTCTTCGCGCTGGACCGCGCGGGCCTGGTCGGCGCCGACGGCGCCACCCACGCGGGCAATTACGACATCGCCTACCTGCGCTGCATCCCCAACCTGGCCGTGGCCTGCCCGGCCGACGAGCGTGAATGCCGCCAGCTGCTGAGCACCGCCTTCGAGCAGGACCATCCCGTGGCCGTGCGTTACCCGCGCGGCGCCGGTGCGGGCGTGGCCACTATGCCGGGTCTGGAATCCCTGCCCTATGGCAAGGGCGAGGTGCGCCGCGAGGGCAAGGGCATTGCCATTCTGGCCTTCGGCACCTTGCTGTATCCCGCGCTGGCCGCCGCCGAGAAACTCAATGCCACCGTGGTGAACATGCGCTGGGCCAAGCCGCTCGACGTGGAACTGCTGCTCAAGGTGGCCGCCGCGCACGAGGCCCTGGTCACGGTGGAGGAGGGCGCCGTCATGGGCGGCGCCGGCAGCGCGGTGGGCGAGGCCCTGCAGCGTGCGGGTGTGCTCAAGCCCCTGCTGCAGCTGGGTCTGCCCGACCTCTTCATCGAGCACGGCGACCCGGCCAAGCTGCTGGCCCTGCAGGGGCTGGATGCTGCCGGCATCCAGGCCGCCATCGAAAAGCGCCACCCGGCGCTGACGGCCCAGGCCAAACCCGCGCTCAAGGTCGTGGGTTAAGCCGAAGGGGTGTTCCAGCCCGCTGAATGGCGGGTCGCCCCGGTCGTGGTTACTGCACGGGCTGCTGGTTGCGTTGCTCCTGTTCTCGCAGTTCCTTGCATGCAGTGTGCGGGGCAAAACGCGGCTTGTCGCACTGCTCTTTCATGCATGTAAGGTAGCCGAGAAGGATGCGGCCCTTGCACTCCCCGTTCGGGTCCGGGAGTGCGTTGCTATCTGCTGTGGGTGCAGGTGCCGGAGTG
The DNA here is from genome assembly GCF_054780335.1 of Curvibacter fontanus. Taxonomy (NCBI): domain Bacteria; kingdom Pseudomonadati; phylum Pseudomonadota; class Betaproteobacteria; order Burkholderiales; family Comamonadaceae; genus Curvibacter; species Curvibacter fontanus. Next base: position 85,784 of record NZ_BAAGWN010000001.1, on the reverse strand, counting down.
GGGGCAGACGCTGGCGCAGTCTTTCCCGCACCCGCGGCCTTTGCGCTGGCCGGTGTCGCAGCCTTGACTGGTGGCGCGGCCTTGGCCGGTATCGCGGCAACAGCCTTTGGTATGTCTGTGGGCTGCGGTACCGGGGCAGCGGTCGCAGGGCTGGCAGGTGCCGTGTCCTGGACCAGGGCTGCGGGCTGGGGGGGCGGCGCCACTGGACGGGACATACCGAGGTAGCCGACCGCCATGGCGGCTACCGCGACCGCGCCGATGCCGCCCAGGATCCAGCCCCGTTTGCTGCCAGCCACTGCGGGACCGGATCGGGCTTGGCCCGGCGTGGCTGCACGCGGCGTCAGCTTGCGAGTGGCCTCAGGCTCGTCCGCATCCGTTTCCAGGTCCACCACGGTCGGCCGGGCGTCTGTGCCGAAGCCGGACTGGGAGCCGATTTTTTCGCCCGGGTTGGTCAGGCGCTTGATACGCCGCCGCGCCAGGTCCGAGTAAATGCCCGAGGGAAACTTGAGCAGGAAATCGCGGAACTCATCGATGTCGACCGAGTCCTTGATTTCCTTCCAGTACACCAGTTCCACTTCCTGCGTCACGGTGGAGCCGGGCACGCCGGACGTGCTGCCCGAACTGGTGCTGACCAGCGACTCGCCCTTGACCACGGTGGAGGTCCAGGTCGAGCTTTCGCCGGAGCGCGGCGCTGCCTTGGGCGGTGTGATCGTGGGGTCGGCCGCCGAACCGGCGGCGGCCTGCAGCGCTGCGTTGAATTCGCGGGCGGTCGGGTAGCGCCGCTCGCGTGACTTGTCCAGCGCACAGGCCACAAGCTGGTCGATGGCCGGCGGCAGTTTGGGGTTGATGGTGGAGGGCGCAGCTGCTTCCTCCGAGACGATCTTCTGGATGATCTCGTAGTCGCCCGGGCCGTCGAAGGGCCGGGTTCCCGTCAACAGCTGGTAGAGCACGATGCCGGCCGAAAACAGGTCGGAGCGCGAGTCGATGGGCAGGCCGCGCAACTGCTCCGGCGACATGTACTTTAGCGTGCCCACCACGGTGCCCTTGGTACGGGTGGCCTCGCCTGAATCCTGGATGCGGGCCACACCGAAGTCCGTGAGCTTGATACGGCCGCTGGCTTCTATCAGCAGATTGGCCGGCTTGATGTCGCGGTGCACGATATTCTGGCGATGGGCATAGTCCAGTGCCTCGAGCAGGTCGCTCATGATGCTCGCGGCCTGTTCCAGGGTGTAGCGCTCGCCCTGGTCCAGGTGGTGTTTGAGATCGTCGCCCTGGATGAACTCCATGACGAGGTAGGCGATGTCGCCATCGCGGTCGGAGTCGTAGACGCTGACGATGTTGGGGTGCTGCAGCCGCGCGGCGGAGCGGGCTTCGGTGCGGAAGCGGATCTCGTACTCGGCAGCCTCTTCGCTGCTGAGGTTTTCGACCTTGATGGTCTTGATGGCCACGCGTCGGTCCAGATTCGGGTCACGACCTTCGTAGACCAGGCCCATGGCTCCCTTGCCCAGGACACGGATCAGTTCGTAACGTCCCAGCTTGCTCTGATTCATGACTTGGGTCCCAGGGTCTTGACGGAGAATGCGATCGCAGGCGCGTCTTCTTCCTCGCGGGCACAGCCCGGCACGATCTGGCCGCTGCCGACCAGGGTGCATTCGGTGCGCCGCAGCACCATGGCCTCGTTCTGGTTGCCCAGGTAGACCCAGGTGCCGAAGCTGGAGGCGTCTGTCAGCACGAACTGGCCGCCGCGCCACTCCAGTGTCGCGTGCAGGCGCGAGACCCGGGGATCGTTCACATGCAGCGTCGCGTCGGCCGCGCGGCCCAGCGAGATCTTGCCGGTCTTGGCATCCAGCCGCAGCCGCTGCTCCCCGAAGGACAGTTCCAGGACTTCCTCGCGCCGGGGCGCGATGGTCGAGCGCCCGATCATGGTGGCTTCGCCGTCGCGCCCTGCCTGCCACTCGACCCGGTAGACGTGGCAGGACTCGGTCTTGCCGCGCAGGTACATGGGGCCCATGCTTCGCAGCGCGGCGCGCTGCACCGGGAAGATCGCGTTCCAGACGTTCTCGGTGGTGAGGATCTGCGAGGCCCCGGCCAGATCGGCCAGGCGGGCGGCGGAGTTGACCGTATCACCGAAGCAGTCGCCCTCGATCTCGACGATTTCGCCGCTGTCGATGCCGATCTGCAGCTCCACCGGCGCGCCGCTGCCACCTGCCCGTATCTGTTTTTCCAGCAGGTGGTTCTGGACCTGGATGCAGGCTGCGAGGGCTGCACCTTCGTGCTGGAAGACGACAAAGAGGCCGTCGCCCAGCACCTTGACGACGCGCCCGTGGTGCTGGCCGAAGATCTCGCTGAGCATGCTGACCAGCTGGGTCACAAACCTGGAGGCTGCTTCGTCTCCCAGTCGCTCGAATAGACTGGTGCTGCCCACAAGATCCGCAAAAACGACGGTGGCCATCAATCGCCCGGTTGGGTTGCTAGCAGGGGCGGTCACTCGAGCGTTGGCCGCGCTGACGCCCCATCTCCGAGGAATGGTACCTGAAAAGCCCGGGCGAGCCCCCGTACGGGTGGTGGGCAGGACGCGTGCTTGCGGCTATTACCTAGGGTTTCCACGGGGCCGGAGGAATACACTAGAAGGCTTCCCTGCACCCGAGGTGCGAGGAACCCTGCATCACTGAACTGGAGTCAAGAACATGGATCGTCGTTCCCTCATCAAGCAGGCCGGTATCGCCGGCGTGCTGGCCGCCGGTGCCGCCCCCGCTGTCCACGCCCAGGCCGCCGTGCGCTGGCGCCTGGCTTCGAGCTTCCCCAAATCGCTGGACACCATTTTCGGCAGCGCCGAGAAGTTTTCGCAGACCGTCAAGGCCCTGTCGGGCGGCCGGTTCGAAGTCTCCGTGCATGCGGCCGGCGAGATCATGCCCGCCTTCGGCGTGGTGGATGCCCTGCAGGGCAACACCATCGAGATGGCGCAGACCGCGCCCTACTACTTCACGGGCAAGAGCCCGATCTTCGCCTTCGGCTGCGCCGTGCCCTTCGGCCTGACCGCCCGCCAGATGGACGCCTGGATGGAGCACGGCAACGGCCGCAAGCTCATGGACGCCTTCCTGGATCCCTACAACATCAAGAGCGCCAGCGCCGGCAACACCGGCACCCAGATGGGTGGCTGGTACCGCAAGGAGATCAAGACCGTCAAGGACCTCAAGGGCCTGAAGATGCGCATGGGCGGCGGCCTGTTCGGCGAGACCATGGCCAAGCTGGGCGTGGTGGCGCAGAACATGCCCGCCGGCGAGGTCTACCAGGCCCTGGAGAAGGGCACGCTGGACGCCACCGAGTTCGTCGGTCCCTACGACGACGAGAAGCTGGGTTTCAACAAGGTTGCCCCCTACTACTACTACCCCGGCTGGTGGGAAGGCGGCGCCGAGCTCGAGTTCTTCATCAACAAGAAGGCCTACGCCGCCCTGTCGGCCGAGAACCAGGCCATCGTCGATGCCGCCACCGCCGTGGCCGCGCGCGACATGACGGCCAAGTACGACGCCCGCAACCCGATCGCCCTCAAGCGCCTGGTGGCGGCCAAAACCCAGCTCAAGCCCTTCTCCAAGGAGATCATGGACGCCGGCTACCAGGCCGCCATGGAAGTCTTCGCCGAGCACGAGGCCAAGTCGCCCGAGTTCAAGACCATCCACCGGGACATGCGCACCTTCCAGCGCGACCAGATCCTCTGGGCCCGTTTCTCCGAGTTCCGCTACGACGGTTTCATGGCCTCTGCCAAACTGTAAGTCGCACGACAATGCGCACAAGAAACGGGCCTGCGGGCCCGTTTCTTTTTTGCGTAGAAGCGCGTACGGGGGTAACTCCCTATGCCTGCTGCGATGGGCGCTTCCTAGAATCGGCCCATCTCAGTCCCCTACAAGGAGAAATACCATGGATCGTCGTTCCCTCATCAAGCAGGCCGGTATCGCCGGCGTGCTGGCCGCCGGTGTCGCACCGGCGGTGCATGCCCAGGCTACCGTCCGCTGGCGCCTGGCTTCGAGCTTCCCCAAGGCCCTGGACACCATCTTCGGCGCGGCCGATGTGTTCGCCAAGTCCGTCAAGGCCATGTCCGGCGGCAAGTTCGAAGTCTCGGTTCACGCGGCCGGTGAAATCATGCCGGCCTTCGGCGTGGTGGACGGCGTGCAGCAGGGCTCCATCGAAATGGCCCACACGGCTCCCTACTACTTCTTCGGCAAGGACGAGACCTTTGCCCTGGGCTGCGCCATCCCCTTCGGCCTGAACAGCCGCCAGATGACGGCCTGGATGTACGAGGGCAACGGCCTCAAGCTCATGCGCGAGTTCTACGCCAACTACAACATCATCAACCTGCCTGGCGGCAACACCGGCGCGCAGATGGGCGGCTGGTACCGCAAGGAGATCAAGTCACTCAAGGACATCAAGGGCCTGAAGATGCGCATCGGCGGCTTCGGCGGCAAGATCCTCGAGAAGATCGGGGGCGTGCCGCAGAACATCCCTGGCGGTGAAATCTACTCCGCGCTGGAAAAGGGCACCATCGACTCCGCCGAATGGGTGGGTCCTTACGACGACCTGAAGCTGGGCTTCAACAAGGTCGCTCCCTACTACTACTACCCCGGCTGGTGGGAAGGCGGCCCCGAGCTGGACTTCTACATCAACAACAAGGCCTTCGACGCCCTGTCGCCCGAGAACAAGGCCATCGTGCAGGCAGCGGCCAGCCACGCCCACGTGACCATGCAGGCCATGTACGACGCCCGCAACCCGATCGCGCTCAAGCAGCTCGTCGGCGCCGGCACCAAGCTGCGTCCTTTCCCGAACGACGTGATGGCCGCCGCCTACAAGGCCGCCATGGGCTTCTACGAGGAGCTGTCGGCCAAGAACGAAAACTGGAAGAAGGTCTACGCCGACTACGCCGTGTTCCGTCGTGACCAGAACCAGTGGTTCCGCTTCACCGAAGCCCGCTTCGACAGCTTCATGCAAGCGCAGAAGATGTAAGGCCCTGCGGCCCCAAAGAAAACCGCGCCTCGGCGCGGTTTTTTTATGCCCATGAGGAGCCGTTATCGTAGAAGGACTTGATCGGGGAATGCCGTGGAACCGGCTTGGCCGGGCCACTGGCGTTGCCCCCTTGAGGGGTGGCGTAGTGAACGAAGGGAACGGAGCCTGGGGGTGTTTCACATCTTCCGGAATTCAGCCACTTCGCGCACCAGGCGTTCGAAGTCGGCCAGCAACACCGGGTCGGCGGCGTAGAAGACTGCGAACTTGCCCATCAGGGTGCGGGCATAGAGGCGCGGCGCGATCAGCCAGTCCAGCCCGCGCACGCGGATCAGCTTGCCGTAGGCCAGCTCGCGCAGTTCCAGCTGCTTGTCCCAGACCCAGGTCTGGTGCAGCGCCCCTGCGTCCAGCCGGGTGCGGCTGCGCATGATGTGCCACCAGGTGTAGAGCATCAGGGCCAGGGCCGTGAGCAGCCAGACCAGGCCCGTGCTGCTGCCCGAGCCCAGGGCGCCGGCGCGCCAGAGCGAGGCCAGCCAGGCCGAGCCCGCAGCCACGATGACGGTGGCCAGGGCCTTGAAAGGGAGGGTGAAGGCCGGGCCGGACAGGCCGGCCTGGGTCGGGATGAAGCGGAAGGGCGGCGGGCCCAGGCTTTGCAACAGCTCTTCGTTCATGCGGCAAAGGGCGACCGGCCCTTTTATTTCTTGCTGTCCTTGAGCATGTCCTCAAGGCGCCTCTGATCCTCGTTGGCGCTGGCATCGGCGGCCTCTTCCGCGGTGGGCGCGGCCTGCCCATCCTCGCTGGGTTCGATCACCAGTTCCAGATTGACCTTGTCCAAGTCGATCTTCTCTTCCTTGTCGAGGAAGGCGGTCACGGTCTGCGGTACGAAGATCACGATGGCCACCAGCAGCAGTTGCATGATCACCCAGGGGATGGCGCCCAGGTAGATGTCATTGGAGAGCACCGGCTTGGCGATGCGTTTTTCCTTGAACAGGGTGTCGGCGATGCCGCGCAGGTAGAACAGCGCGAAGCCGAAGGGCGGGTGCATGAAGCTGGTCTGCATGTTCACGCACAGCAGCACGCCGAACCAGATCAGGTCGATGCCCATCTTGTCGGCCACCGGGCCCAGCATGGGGATGATGATGAAGGCGATCTCGAAGAAGTCCAGGAAGAAGGCCAGGAAGAACACGAAGATGTTCACCGCGATCAGGAAACCGAGCTGGCCGCCGGGCAGGTGGCTGAGCATGTGCTCGACCCACTTGGCGCCGTCGACGCCCTGGAAGACCATGGAGAAGACGCGCGAGCCGATCAGGATGAAGACCACCATGGCGGTCAGGCGCATGGTGCTCTTCATGGCGTCCCAGACCAGGGCCCAGGTCAGGCGCTTGTGCATGGCCGCCAGGATCAGCGCGCCCACGCAGCCCATGGCGCCGGCCTCGGTGGGCGTGGCGATGGCGGTGTTCAGGCCGGGCAGGCCGCCCATGGAGCCCAGCACGGCGAAGATCAGGATGGCCGAGGGGATGATGCCGCGCAGGCACTTGGCCCACAGGGCCCAGCCGTTGAGCGTGCGCGCTTCCTTGGGCACACCCGGTACGTGGTGCGGCTTGATCATGCTCAGCGCGAAGGTGTAGCCCGCGAAGATCAGGATCTGCAGGATGGAGGGGCCCCAGGCGCCCTTGTACATGTCGCCCACGGGTTTGCCCAGCTGGTCGGCCAGCACGATCAGCACGAGGGAAGGCGGCACCAGCTGCGTGATGGTGCCCGAAGCGGCCAGCACGCCGGTGGCGTAGCGCATGTTGTAGCCGTAGCGGATCATCACCGGCAGCGAGATCAGCGCCATGGCGATCACCTGGCCGGCCCACGGTGCCCGTGATGGCACCCAGGATGAAGCCCACGATGATGACCGAGTAACCCAGGCCGCCGCGCACCGGGCCGAAGAGCTGGCCCATGGAGTCCAGCATGTCTTCCGCCAGGCCGCACTTCTCCAGGATGGCGCCCATGAAGGTGAAGAAGGGGATGGCCAGCAGCAGGTCGTTGCTGAGGATGCCGAACATGTTGAGCGGCAGGTTGGCCATGAACTCGGCCGGGAACCAGCCCATCTCGATGGCGAAGAAGCCGCTGAACAGGCCCAGGGCCGCCAGCGAGAAGGCCACGGGGAAGCCGATCAGCATCACCAGCACCAGGCCGGCGAACATGATGGGCGCAAAGTTTTCCATCTGCATTTTTGATTCCTGAAGTCTTTGTGTGAGGGGCGGCAGATGGTGCTTATTGCACCGGCTTTTCGTAGTGGGTGTCCATCTCGATCAGGCCCATGAGGTAGGCCACGCGCTTGATGATCTCGCTCAGACCCTGCAGGAACATCCAGCCGAAGCCCAGCGGCAGCAGCAGCATGGCGGGCCAGCGGATCAGGCCGCCGGCGTTCTGGGACATCTCGCCCGTCATGTACATTTTGACGAACAAGGGCCAGCTGAACCAGGTCAGCAGCGCCATGACCGGCAGCAGGAAGACGGTGAGGCCGAACAGGTCCACGAAGACCGGGCCGTGGTTCTTGAGCTTGCCGTAGAAGATGTCCACGCGCACGTGCTCGTTGAGCTTGAGCACGATGGGCGCGCCCAGCATCACGGTGGCGGCGAACATGTACCACTGGATTTCAAGCCAACCGTTGGAGCTGATGTCCAGGCCGTAGCGCACGAAGGCGTTGCCGGCGGAAATCAAGGCGGCGGCGAGGACGCCGACGGCGGCGATCTTGCCGAACTTGTCGCTGATCCAGTCGATGAACTGGCTGAATTTCAGAAGGACATGCATGCTCTCTCCAGGAGGGGTGATCCGGTTTTGCCCGGTGGCCGGTCGCGCGGCAGGGCGCAGGCCGGCTCAAGCGAGCAAATCGGACGATTTTAACGGACTGCCGGCGCAATTCCAGGGGGTGTAAACGCCTAAGTAGTTCTGCCGACCTGCGCCTGTGGCAGTCAGGTCACCGTCAGGTCGACAGCGGACCCGGCCCGGGGAATAATGGGCCATGGCCTTCGAACTTCCCGTGCCTTCCTACTCGCGGCTGGATGCAGCCGATCTGCGCAGCGCCGGGCGTGATCTGCTGAGCCTGGCGCTGATGGACGCGCGCAACCACACCCTGTTCCTGATCGGGCAGTACGAGTCGGCCTTGCGCACCCAGGGCCTGCAGGTGCCCCTGCAGCCCGGGCTCAATCCCCCGCTGTGGGAGCTGGGCCATGTGGGCTGGTTTCAGGAGCGCTGGATCGGGCGCAACCTGCAGCGCCACCAGGGCCCGCGCGCCGACCCGCAGGCCACGCCCCTGGCCTCGCTGCTGCCCCAGGCCGACTTCTGGTGGGATTCCAGCCGCATGCCGCACGACCGGCGCTGGGCCCTGGAGCTGCCCCCGCTGGCCGACCTCAAGTCCTACCTGCTCACCACGCTGGAATCCACGCTGGAGCTGCTGGCCAAGACCCCGGACGAGGACGACGCCCTCTACTTCTACCGCCTGGTGCTTTTCCACGAGGACATGCACGGCGAGGCCTTCGTCTACATGGCCCAGACCCTGGGCCTGCGCCTGCAGCTGCCCCTGCCGGCGCCTGCGCTGGCGCGCGAGCCCCTGTGCCTGCCCGCGATGCGCTGGCGCCTGGGCCTGGACGCGGGCCAGGGCTACACCTTCGACAACGAGCGCCCGGCGCACGAGGTGGCCGTGCCCGAGTTCGAGATCGACGCCCAGCCCGTGAGCTGGACGCAGTACGTCGAATTCGTCGCCGACGGCGGCTACGACCGTCCCGAACTCTGGCTGCCGGCCGGCTGGGACTGGCTGCAGCAGCAGGTGCAGCGCGAGGGCCGGCGCGCCCCCCGCCATGTCGAGCAGATCGGCGTGGCGCGTCCGGGCGTGAAGGGGGGCGGCCAGGGCGGCGTGCTGCAGCGCTGGTTCGGCCAGACCGTGCGCCTGGGCGGCTGGTCGCCCGTGATGCACGTGAGCTGGTGGGAGGCCGACGCCTGGTGCCGCTGGGCCGGCCGGCGCCTGCCCACCGAGGTCGAGTGGGAAGTGGCGGCGCACCAGGGGGCCGCGCGCGGTTTCCGCTGGGGTGATGTGTGGGAATGGACCGCCGGCACCTTTTACGGTTACCCCGGTTTCAGCGCCGACCCCTACCGCGACTACTCCGAGCCCTGGTTCGGCACCCACAAGGTGCTGCGCGGCGCCTCGCTGGCCACGCGCCAGCGCATGAAGTCGCCCAAGTACCGCAACTACTACCTGCCCGGGCGCGACGACTTCTTCAGCGGCTTCCGCTCCTGCGCCCTCTAAGAGCCCGCTCACGGTCTCGCAGGGGTCCCCTGCGAGGCCGTGAGCGGGCTCTACGTCTTGCGCGCGGCCGGACTGGCCGGTTTGTCCTTGGGCCTGCGGTAGTTCCACCAGGGCAGCAGGCGGCTCATGGCCAGCACCGCGCCCATGCGCCCGGCCGCCTGGTAACCCGGCAGCAGCTGCAGCTGCTGCAACCAGTCCTCATCCTGCAGCACCGTACACAGGGCCTGCACGGCCGGCTCGTCCAGCGCCGACTTCAGGCACACCAGGTGGTAATCCTCCTGCACCAGGGGCACGAAGTCCAGGCCGCGCGCACGCGCGGCCGCCTCGATCCCCAGGCCTGCGTCGGCCTGGCCAGCGGCAATGGCCTGGGCCACGGCCGCGTGCGAAGGCTCGGTGTGGCGGTAGCCCTTGATGCGGCCGGGTGTGATGCGCTGCTGCTTCAACATCTCGTCGAGCAGCACGCGTGTGCCCGTGCCCAGGGCGCGGTTCACGAAACGCGCGCCGCCGCCGGCCAGCTGCTGCAGGCTGTGCAGCTTGAGCGGGTTGCCGCGCGCCACCATCAGGCCCTGGCTGCGCCGCGCAAAGCCGATGATCTTGTGCAGGCCGGGCTTGAGCAGGGGTTTGTAGGTCTTTTCGGCCAGCGAGCCCGCGCCGGGCTGCTGCGCCGTGTGAAAGCCCGCCATCACGCAGCGCCCCTCGTTGAGCGCGCGCAGCGCGTCCACGCTGCCCATGAAACGCACGTCCAGGTGCAGCTGGTGCTGGCTGGCGGCATGCGTGCGCAAGGCGCTCAAGGCGTCATCGTGGCTGGCGTAGAGCGTGAGCACGTGCACCGAGTCGTCGAAGGCCAGGGCGTAGGCGCGCTCCAGGTCGGCGCGCAGCGACTCGATCTGCGGTGAGAGGCGGGCCTGCGCCTGCCGTTCGGCCCACAGCAGCTTGTGGCCGAACTCGCTCAGGCGCGCGGCCTGGCCCTTCTCCCAGATCAGCAGCTCGTTGCCCAGCTCGTTCTCCCAGCGCTTGAGCTCGCCCCAGACGTGGCGGTAGGACAGGCCCAGCAGCCGCGCGGCGGCCGAGATCGAGCCGCTCTCCTGCACCGCGTGCAACAGGTCCAGCAGGGGGTTGCGGATCAGGCCGGTCTGCGGCTGCGCCTGCGGGACGAATGTGTAGTGGAACTGCAACCTATGCACGGTGATTCATATGGTGGGGTTTTGGACTCATCCGTACGATACCCGAGAAGCATTCCGATCCATGTCCACGTTCACCGAAAGCGCGAGCACAGCGCTGCAACTCATCCGCACCCTCGATCCCGCCCTGCTGACCATCGTCGGCCGTTCGCTGGCGGTCAGCGCGACGGCCTGCGCCATGGCCTGCGTCCTGGGCCTGGTGCTCGGCGCCTGGCTGGGCGTGGCGCGCTTCCCCGGGCGCGACGCCCTGCTCACCCTGCTCAACACCCTGCTGGCCGTGCCCTCGGTGGTGGTGGGCCTGGTGGTCTATCTGCTGCTCTCGCGTTCGGGGCCGCTGGGTCACCTGGGCTGGCTCTTCAACTTCCAGGCCATGGTGCTGGCCCAGGTCATCCTGGTGCTGCCCGTGGCCATGGCCCTGACGCGCCAGGTCATCGAGGACGCCGAAACCCAGCACGGCGAGCAGTTGCGCTCCCTGGGCGCGGGCACCGGCCTGCGCGGCCTGCTGCTGGCCTGGGACGAGCGCTACGCCCTGCTGACCATGCTCATGGCCTCCTTCGGGCGAGCCATCTCCGAGGTCGGCGCCGTGATGATCGTCGGCGGCAACATCGACGGCTTCACGCGGGTCATGACCACCGCCATCGCCCTGGAAACCAGCAAGGGCGACCTGCCCCTGGCCCTGGCCCTGGGGCTGATCCTGCTGGGCGTGGTGCTGGGCCTCAACACCCTGATCGCGCTGGTGCGCCGCTGGCGCGAGCGGCTGGAAGGTCAGGCACGTGCGGTGCGTCTTGTTCCCTCTCCCTCTNTGGCCCTGGCCCTGGGGCTGATCCTGCTGGGCGTGGTGCTGGGCCTCAACACCCTGATCGCGCTGGTGCGCCGCTGGCGCGAGCGGCTGGAAGGTCAGGCACGTGCGGTGCGTCTTGTTCCCTCTCCCACGGGGAGAGGGAGAAAGAAGCGGCTGCATGAACGCGGTGGTTTTTTCTCTGCGCTCGGCCGGCCTGTCATATGGCAGGCTGAGTGCCTTGCGCGACGTCAGCCTGAGCATCCAGCCCGGCGAATCCGTGGCCCTGGTCGGCGCCAATGGCAGCGGCAAGAGCACCTTGCTGCGGGTCTTGCACGGCCTGCTGCGGCCCACGGCCGGCAGCTGTGTGGCCGACGCAGGCCTGCGCCAGGCCATGCTCTTTCAACGTCCTTTCATGCTGCGCACCAGCGCGCAGAACAATGTGGCCCTGGCCCTGTGGCTGCGCGGCACACCCTGGCGCGAGGCCCGGGCCCTGGCCCTGGCCGCCATCGAGCGTGTGGGCCTGCAGCACCAGGCCGGCCAGAGCGCGCGCACGCTCTCGGGCGGGCAGCAGCAGCGCCTGGCGCTGGCGCGCGCCTGGGCCCTGCGGCCCGAGGTGCTGCTGCTGGACGAACCCACGGCCAGCCTGGACCCGCACGCCAAGCGCGAGGTCGAGCAGCTCATGGCCGAATTCGCCGCCGGCACGGCCGGACGGCCGATGACCGTCGTCTTCGCCAGCCACAACCTGGGCCAGGTCAAGCGCCTGGCCACGCGCGTCATCTACCTGGAGTTCGGCCAGGTGCTGGCCGACCTGCCGGTGCAGGAATTTTTCGATGCAGTACGCCTGCAGTCCGTCTCACCATCCGCAGCCATGTTCGTCAAAGGAGAACTCGCATGAACCGTTACACCTTCCTCTTCCGCCAGGCCGCCCTGGGCCTCACTCTGGCGGTGGTCACGTTGGCCGCTTCGGCGCAGCAGACCATCGTCATGTCCTCGACCACCTCCACCGAGCAGTCGGGCCTGTTCTCTTACCTGCTGCCCGCCTTCAAGGCGGCCAGCGGCATCGACATCAAGGTCGTGGCCCTGGGCACCGGTCAGGCCCTGGACATGGCGCGCCGTGGTGATGCCGACGTGGTCTTCGTGCACGACCAGGCGGCCGAGGAAAAGTTTGTCGCCGAAGGCTGGGGCCTCAAGCGCCAGGCGGTCATGTACAACGACTTCGTGCTGATCGGCCCCAAGGCCGACCCGCTGGCCACCAAGGGCAGCGACATCGTCGCGGCGCTCAAGAAGCTGGCCGCCGCCAATGGCGACTTCATCTCGCGTGGCGACAAGAGCGGCACGCACGCGGCCGAACTGCGCTACTGGAAGCTGGCCGGCCTGGAGGCCAAGGGCAGCGGCTACAAGGAATGCGGCTGCGGCATGGGCCCGGCGCTCAATATCGCCGCCTCCAGCGGCGCCTATGTGCTGGCCGACCGCGGCACCTGGCTCAACTTCAAGAACCGCGCCGACCTGACCATCCTGGTCGAAGGCGACAAGCGCCTCTTCAATCAGTACGGCGTGATGGTGGTCAACCCCGCCAGGCACCCGCAGGTCAAGCTGGCCCAGGCGCAGAAGTTCGTGGACTGGGTGGTCTCGCCCGCCGGCCAGAGCGCCATCGCTGCCTACAAGATCGGCGGCGAACAGCTCTTCTTCCCGAACGCGGGCCAGTAAACCGGGCCGTGCGGCATGAAGCGCATCAGCTGGCTGTTCGGCGCCCTGGTGCTCGCAGCTTGCGCCATGAACGATAAGGCGGCCGTGCCCGCCGCGCCGGTTCCGGTCTACGCGGCGGGCAGCCTGCGCGAGGCGCTCACCGCCATCGCCGCCGACTTCGAGGCCCGCAGCGGCCACAAGGTCGCGCTCACCTTCGGCGCCTCCGGCCTGCTGCGCGAGCGCATCGAGAAGGGCGAGGGCGCGCAGGTTTTTGCCTCGGCGGATACCGATCACCCTCAGCGCCTGGCCGCGCGCGGGGGCTGGCTGGCCCCCCAGGTTTTTACGCGCAACAGCCTGTGCGCGCTCACGGCCGCGCACATCGCGGCCAGGCCCCCCACGCTGCTGGCCACGATGTTGCGCACCGACGTGCGCGTGGGTACTTCCACCCCCAAGGCCGACCCTTCGGGCGACTACGCCTGGCTGCTGTTCCGCAAGGCCGAGGCCGTGCAGGCCGGGGCCTATGCCGCGCTCGACGCCAAGGCGCTCATGCTCACGGGTGGCGCCGACTCGCCCAAACCGCCGGCCGGCCGCGGCACCTATGCCTGGGTCATGGACCGGGGCCAGGCCGATGTCTTCCTGACCTACTGCACCAACGCCGTGTCCGCACAGCAGGAGGTGCCGCGCCTGAAGATCGTGCAGGTTCCGCCCGAGCTGCAGGTGGGTGCGGCCTACGGCCTCACCTTGCGCGGCGATGCGCCGCCGGCGGCACGCGCCTTTGTGGCCCATCTGCTCTCGGCCGAAGGCCAGGCGGTGCTGCAACGCTACGGCTTCGGCGCGCCATGAAAACCCTGCTCTTCCTGTTCTGCTGTTGGGCCGGCGCCGCGCAGGCGGCCGAGCCCGTGCTGCTGCAGATGGGTGGTTTGGTGCAGCACAAGCTCGCGCTCACGGCGCAGGATCTGCGGTCCCTGCAGGATCTGCGCCCCGGACCGCGCCATGTGCGCTGGCTGACCTCGGTCGAGGTCCTGCTGGCTCCGAGCCGTTAGTCCTGCCGGAACAGCGCATGCACCAGCTTGCGCAGCCAGGTGTGGGCCGGATCTTTCTGGAAGCGCTGGTGCCAGAACAGGTGCACGTCGATCACCGGTGACTTCATGGGCGTGTCGACGTAGCGCACCTCCCCGTGCTGCACGAAGAACGCCGCCAGGTCGCGCGGCACGGTGGCGATCAGGTCCGAGGTCTCGACGATGGGCAGCAGGCTCATGAAGTGCGAGAGCTCCACCACCACGCGCCGCTGCATGCCCCTGGCCTGCAGGAACTGCTCGAACACGTGTTCGCGGCCGTCGGGCTTGACCACCGCGTGCGAGGCCTTGAGGAACTGCGCCAGCGTGAGCTTGCCCTTGCCCAATGGATGCCCCTTGCGCAGCAGGCACACGTGCGAACTGCGGATCAGGCGCTGCTGGTAGAAGCCCGCCTTGTGCAGGTCGGGGAAATAACCGATGGCCAGCTCGGCCGCGCCCGATTCCAGCGCCGAGGCTGCGGCATGGCGCGGCATGGCCAGGGTCTTGAGATTGACCTGCGGCGCCTGCTCGGCCAGACGGGCCAGCAGGCGCGGCAGGAAGTTCATCTCGGCGATGTCGGGCGTCAGCAGGGTGTAGACGCGCTGGCTGCTGGCCGGATCGAAGACCGTGGGCTGCAGCACCTCGGTCTGGATGGTCAGCACCAGGGGCCGGATCACCGCGCCCAGGCTCTCGGCGCGCGGGGTGGGGTTCATCAGGGCGCCGGCGCGCACGAACAGCGGGTCGTTGAAGAGCACGCGCAGCCGCGCCACCGCCGCGCTCATGGCCGGCTGGCTCAGGCCCAGAGCCTCGCCGGCGCGCGTCACGTTGAGGTGCTGCAGCATGGCGTCGAACACCACGAACAGGTTCAGGTCGACCGATCGTATATCCATGCCGTGGATTCTATGTATTTATGGAATCGACTAGATCAATGATGGGGCTCTCCCTAGACTCGCCTTCATCACTGAATTGATCCGCGTCAAGACGCGGTCCGACCCACGAGGAGACAGACAAGGTGCAGACACTCACGCTCGCCCAGGCGCAGCAGATCCTGGCCGGCGCCCTGGCCCATTCCAAGGCCGCCGGCTACAAGCCCATGGGCGTTGTCGTGCTCGACGAGGCGGGCCACCTCAAGGCCTATGCCCGCGAGGACGGTGCCAGCATGTTCCGCTTCGAGGTGGCCCAGGCCAAGGCCTGGGGCGCCGTGGGCATGGGCGCCTCCAGCCGCCTGCTGGGCCAGCGCGCCAAGGACAACCCCAACTTCTTCGTCTCCCTGGCCGCCACGGCCGGCGGCAAGTTCCTGCCGCAGACCGGCGCGGTGCTCATCAAGAACGCCGCCGGTGAAACGCTGGGCGCTGCGGGTGCCAGTGGTGGCACGGGGGATGAAGACGAAGCCATCTGCATCGCCGGTATCCAGTCGGCCGGTCTGGTTGCGGGTTGAGCATGCCTTGCAACTGCGGCGTGGATGTCCACGCCCATGTCATCCCCGGTGAATTCCCCGCCTGGCTGGGTGGCGCCACGCCCAGCGGCTGGCCCTCCATGGCGCCCGCGCAGGACTGCCATCACCGCAGCGTGATGATAGCCGGCAAGAACTACCGCACCGTCTCCGACAAGAGCTGGACCACCTCGCGCCGCCTCGCTGATTTCGAAGCCATGGGCCTGGAATTGCAGGCCATCTCGCCCATGCCCGAGCTGCTGTCCTACTGGCTGGCACCGGTTGCGGGCGCCCAGCTGGTGCGTTACCTCAACGAGCAGATCGCCGGCATGGTGGCCGAGTCCGGCGGCAAGCTCATCGGCCTGGGCGCCGTGCCCCTGCAGGACCTGGATCGGGCCATCACCGAACTGCACTACCTCAAGGACAAGCTGGGCCTGAAGGGTGTGGAGATCGGCAGCAATATCAACGGCGTGGTCATGGGTGATGCGCGTTGGCTGCCCTTCTTCGAAGCCTGCGCCGCGCTGGACCTGCCGGTCTTCGTGCACGCGCTGCGCCCGGCCGGCATGGACCGCCTGGTCGGCCCGCCGCCCCTGCAGCAGGTGCTGGCCTATCCGACCGACGTGGGCCTGGCCGCGGCCTCCGTGCTCACGGGCAATCTGCTGGCCCGTGTGCCCGGCCTGCGCCTGGCCTTCAGCCACGGCGGCGGCACGCTGGCCATGCTGCTGCCGCGCCTGCAGCAGGCCATGAGCGTTTTCCCCGCGCTCAAAGACAGTGTCTTGAAGTCGCCGGTAGAGCAGGCGCATGAACTCTATTACGACACCCTGGTCTTCGACACGCCCACGCTGCAACACCTGGTGCGCACCTTCGGTGCTTCGCAGCTTTTGGTGGGCACCGATTACCCCTTCAACTTCCACGATGCCCGTCCACTGGAGCGCATCCGTGCCGCCGGCTTCGACGAGACCACCGTTGACCAACTGACGCAGGCCAATGCCCGTCGCTTTCTGGGACTGTCTCCCACTGTATGAAAGCTTTCATAAATCATGACCGTCAAACCGCATCCGTTCGCCCTGAGCCTGTCGAAGGGCTCTTCGTCCTGGCTCAGGACAGGCTTCGACCCTTCGACAAGCTCAGGACAGGCTTCGACAAGCTCAGCCCGAACGGGGTATGTCTTGGGTTTTGAAAACATCAGTGAAGGAATCTCCGCATGACCCATGCCTCCACACGCGTGGCCGCACTGCGCAGCGTGGCCCTGAATGTGCCCGACCTGCAAGAGGCCGAAAAGTTCTACACGCAGACCTGGCACCTCAGCGTGGCCGTGCGCACGACGGACGCCATTTATCTGCGCGGCACCGGCGCCGACCACCACCTGCTGGCCCTGCACCAGGCCCCTGGCCCGGCACGCATCCGCAACGTCACGCTGCGCGCGCGCAGCCGTGCGGCGCTGGAGGACGTGGCGCAGGCGGTGGTCGCTGCGGGCGGCCGTGTGCTTGAAGCCATTGCCCCCGTGCAGGAGCCGGGTGGCGGCACGGCCGTCACCGTGGCCGATCCCGACGGCCGCATCTTCCGCCTGGTGCATGGCGACGCCGTGCATCCTGATGCGCACGAAGCCGAGGACCGCCCCCTGCGCCTGGCGCACGCCGTTCTCAACAGCCACGACGTGGAAGCCACCCGCGCCTTCATGGAGCAGGTCTTCGACTTCTCGCTCTCGGACCGCACGCGCATCATGGCCTTCATGCGCTGCAACAGCGACCACCACAGCATCGCCCTGGGGGACACCGACAACGACGCGCTGAACCACATCGCCTTCCTCATGCCCGACCTCGAATCCGTCATGCGCGGTGGCGGCCGCATGCGCGACGCGGGTTACGGCATCGAGTGGGGCCCCGGGCGTCACGGCCCGGGCGACAACGCCTTCAACTACTTCGTCGGTCCCTTTGATGTGGTCATCGAGTACACGGCCGAGGTCGAGCAGGTGGACGACAGCTACCAGGCCGGCCAACCCTCGGACTGGACCTGGCCGCCCGGCCGTGTGGACCAGTGGGGCATCTCACAGCCGCCCAGCGCGCGCCTCAAGCAGGCGCAAAAAGCCATCGTTTTCGTTTCCTGATTTTTGTTTTCTGATTTTTTTAGCCAGGAGTTTTCATGCGTTTCACCACTTACATCCAGGGCCAAGAACAGCGTCTTGGCGTGGTCGTCGGCAAGGAGGTCATCGACCTCAACCAGGCCCAGCCCCAGATCAGCGCCGACCTGCGCACCGCGCTGCGCCTGGGCCAGGACCTGACCGGCGCCGCCCAGACCGCCATCGCATCCCATGCGCCGCGCCTGCCCCTGGCCAGCCTGCAGCTGGCCCCGGTGCTGCCCGAGCCCGGCAAGATCGTCTGCCTGGGTCTGAACTACTACGACCACGCCAAGGAAGGCGGGCGCGAGAAGCCGGTCTACCCCTGGTTCTTCCTGCGCTGCGCCTCCTCGCTGCTCGCGCCCGATGCCAGGGCCCTGCGCCCCAAGGTCTCCGAGCGCCTGGACTGGGAAGCCGAGCTGGCCGTGGTGATCGGCAAGACCGTGAAGCACTGCACTCTGGACAACGCGCTCGAAGCGGTGTTCGGCTACTCCGTCTTCAACGACATCTCGGTGCGCGATTACCAGAAGAAGACGCCGCAGTGGAGCATCGGCAAGAACTTCGACCGCACCGGCCCCTTCGGCCCCGTGCTGGTCACCGCCGACGAGCTGCCCCCGGGCGCCACCGACCTGCGCATCCAGGCCCGCCTGAACGGGCAGACCATGCAGGACGCCAACACGCGCGACATGATCTGGGGCGTGGCCGAGACCATCACCCTGCTCACCGAGTGCATGACGCTGGAGCCCGGTGACGTCATCGTCATGGGCACACCCGCCGGCGTGGGCCAGGCGCGCACGCCCCCGGTGTGGATGAAACACGGCGACGTGGTCGAGATCGAGATCGAGAGCATCGGTGTCCTGCGCAACACCATCGAGAACGAGGTCTGAGCATGGGGAGCGTGAAAGCGGCGACGCTTTTTGATGTCGCCATCGTCGGCTTCGGCCCCTCGGGCGCGGTGGCGGCGGGCCTGCTGGGCGCGCAGGGCATCCGCACCTATGTGTGCGACAAGTCGCGCGAGGTCTACGACAAACCCCGCGCCATCGCGATGGACCACGAGATCATCCGTCTCTTCCAGCAGATGGGCGTGGCCAGGAAGATCAAGCCTTTTGTCGAGCCCTTCACCGACTCGGTCTTCTACGGTGTGGACGGCCAGATCATCAAGCGCATGTCCACCGTGGCGCCGCCTTATCCGCTGGGCCACACGCCTTCGGTCGTGTTCACCCAGCCGCCGGCCGAGCGCATCCTGCGCGAGCACGCCTTGTCCTTCCCCTCGGTCACCGTGGCCCTGGGCCAGACGCTGACGCAGATCACGCAGGACGCCGACCAGGCAACGCTCACCTTGCAGGGGGAGGACGGCCCCGCCTCCACGGTGCAGGCGCGTTACGTCATCGCCTGCGACGGCGCCTCCAGCACCGTGCGCGGCCAGGTCGGCATCACGCTGGAAGACCTGGATTTCGACGAACCCTGGCTGGTGGTGGACGTGCTGGTCAACGAAAAGGGCCTGGCCAAGCTGCCGACCACCAGCGTGCAGTACTGCAAGCCGGAGCGTCCCAGCACCTACCTGATCTGCCCAGGCAAGCATCGTCGCTGGGAAATCTCTCTTCAGCCCGGCGAAGACCCGAAGCAGGTGGCCACACCCGAAGGCACCTGGAAGCTGCTGGCCCCCTGGCTCACGCCGGCCGATGCCACGCTCTGGCGTCAGGCCAGTTACCGTTTCCACGCCCTGGTGGCTGCCGAGTGGCGCAAGGGCCGTGTCTTCGTGGCCGGTGACGCGGCTCACCAGCAGCCGCCCTTCCTGGGTCAGGGCATGTGCCAGGGCCTGCGTGACGTGGCCAACCTCTGCTGGAAGCTGCAGGCTGTGCTGCATGCCGGCGCGCCCGAACGCCTGCTCGACAGCTACGGTCACGAGCGCAAGGCCCACGTGATCGACCTCACCACCCGCATCAAGGCCATCGGCCAGATCATCGGCGAGCGTGACCCCGCACGTGCCCGCGCGCGTGACGCCAGGCTGCTGGCCGAATGCGGCGGTGTCGTGCAGCCCACGCCGCGGCAGGAGGTGCAGCCCGCGCTGCGCGCCGGCCTGCTGGCCGCGCAGCAGCACCCTGCGCGCGGCAGCATCTTTCCGCAGCCCTGGCTGCAGCAGGCCGCCGGCGAACCGAAGCGCATGGACGATGTGCTGGGCAGCGGCTGGCTGCTGGTGCTCGATCGCCATGCCGATGCCGCCCTGCGGCAGCAGGCGCGCGTGCAGGCGCGGCCCGGCCTCACCGTGGTCCAGCTCGGCACCCCCGGCTGCACCGAGACCGAAGGCGTGCTGGCGCGCTGGTTCGAACGCCAGGGCTGCAGCGCCGCCCTGGTGCGGCCCGATCACTACGTCTACGGCGTGGCGTCCGACGCACAGCAGCTGTCGGCCCAGCTTGCGGCGCTCGCAGCTTTCTGAGAAAACCAGAGTTCGACAACGACAAACCAACGAGGAGACAGACATGCAACGCAGAAACCTCATCCAGGCCGGCCTGCTGGCCACGGCCGTTCCCGCCGCCTGGGCCCAGGGCGGCGCCTGGCCCGACAAGCCGGTCAAGTTCATCCTCTCGCAGCCCCCGGGCTCGGGCCCCGACAACGTGGCCCGCCTGCTGGGTGACCGCCTGGCCAAGGGCCTGGGCCAGGCCATCGTCATCGAGAACAAACCCGGCGGCCAGAACATCATCGGCGCACAGGCCGCCGCGCGCTCGCCGGCCGACGGCTACAGCTTCTACTTCGCCACCACCGCGGCGCTGGTCACGAACAAGTACCTGTTCAGGACCATGCCCTACGACCCCGAGAAGGACTTCGTGCCCGTGGCCTTCATCGCCAAGAGCCCCTTTGCCGTGGTCGTGAAGGCCGAGTCGCCCATCACCTCCATGCAGGACCTGATCGCCCGCTCCAGGGCCGAACCCGGCAAGCTGTCGGTCGCCAATGAAGGACCGCGCACTTTCGGCGGCATCATCGCCCGCGTCATCAATGCGCGCACCCGGATGCAGGGCAACCTGGTGGGTTATGCCTCGGTGGGCGTGGCCGTGCAGAACCTGATCGGCGGGCACGCCGACGTGGCCGTGGCCGACGTGGCCTCCACCGCCGCCCTGGCGCGCCAGGGCCGTCTGCGCTACCTCGCCGTCACCGCGGGCAAGCGCGTGGCCGGCTGGGATCAGGTGCCGGCCCTGTCCGAGCTGCTGCCCGGCTTCGAGATGGTGGGCTGGTTCGCCGTGGTGGCGCCGGTGGGCACGCCGGCGGCCATCGTCCAGCGCATGAACAAGGAGATCAACACCCTGCTGGGTGACGCCGATGTGGCGCAGCGCATGGCCACCATCGGGCCCATCGCCGAGTCCATGGGGGCGCCCGAGCAGACCGGCGCCTTCCTCAATCTGGAGCACCAGCGCTGGACCAGCGCCGCGCAGGAAATCGGCCTGCTGCCGGAATGAAGCGAAGGCTGCGCGCTCGGAAGCCTTCGAGGATCTTGCCGCGCCGGGCGCGGCGGACGGCGACTTTCGACACAGGCTACAGTGCCGGCATGCATCTGCGCATCCACGACGAAACCACCCTCGATGTGCCGGCCATAACAGCCCTCATCGAGGCCGCCTTCCTGCATGCCCCGCACAGCTGTCAAACGGCGCAGCACATCGTCAACGCCCAGCGCCGCGCCGCGCGTCTCCTTACCATCCCGGCATGAAGGAAAAAAGCACAGCGCATCCCGGTGGGCCGGCGTCTGCCAGCCCGCGGCTGTCGGTGGCGCTGCTGCAGGCCGAGAACCGGCGCCTGCGCGAGCAGCTTGACGGCCTGATGGCCGAGGCCCGCCTCAACCAGGACAAGCTGCGCCGCTTCGACCGGCTCGAGCGCAAGGTGATCGCCGCGTCCTCGCTGGCCGAGCTGCTGCAGACCCTGCTGGTGGACTACCCCGCGCTGTTCGAACTCGACTGCGTCACCCTGGCCCTGGTGGACGCGCGGTACGAGGCCGCGCGCATCCTGGGCGAGGGCGGCGCGGCCCAGCCCGCCCAGTTGCTCTTCCTGCACGACGAACAGCCCCTGCAGCAGCTTTACGCCGCCGGCGCCCGCCCCCTGCTGGGCGCGCCCAGGGCGGCGCTGGACTTTCTGTTCGAAGGGCAGGGCGCGCCGGCCTCCGTGGCCCTGCTGCCCCTGGTGCACCGCGGCGCTTTCATCGGCAGCCTCAACCTGGGCAGCCGCGACGCGACACGTTTTGCCGCCGGCAGCAGCACCGACTTTCTGGAGCGCCTGGCCGCGCTGGCCGCCGTCTGCCTGGACAGCGCCCTGGCCACCGAGCGCCTCAGGCTCGCCGGCCTGACCGACGGCCTCACCGGTGTGCACAACCGCCGTTATTTCGAATCGCGTTGCCTGGAGGAAGTGCAGGCTGCACGCCGCAGCAAGCTGCCCCTGGTCTGCCTGCTGCTGGACGTGGACCACTTCAAGCGCATCAACGACACGCACGGCCACCCGGCCGGCGACGCCGTGCTGCGCTACGTGGCCCGCCTGATCCGCGCGCAGCTGCGCGGCAGCGACGTGGTGGCGCGCTACGGCGGGGAAGAGTTCGTGCTGCTGCTGCCCGCCACACCGCTGCCCGCCGCGCTGGAGATTGCCGAGCGCATCCGCCGTGTCATTGCGGCGCAGAGCATGCCGGTGCAGGTGGCCGAGCCGCTGCGCATCACGGTCTCCATCGGCGCCGCGCTGCTGCAGCCGGAGGGCGAGGGGGACGCCGCCGTGCTGGCCGCGGCCCTGGTGCAGCGCGCCGACCAGGCGCTCTACGCCGCCAAGCAGGGCGGGCGCAACCGCGTGCTGGCTGCCGGGCAGCCTTGAGGATGCTCGACACAGTTCCCGTCATGGTTCATGAAAGTCTCGGCAGGCTGAAGAACCCGGATTTTTCCAAGGAGCGGGCATGAGCGACACCGTGCGTTCTGTGGCGCTGGTGTTCTGATACGCTCGGTCGCAAGCAACAACGGGGACGAGGCAGCCTCCCCGCATCAAGACGCCAGCGTCCAAGGCCTGCGCCTGTCTTGGGTTTAAATACCCTGAAGAGGAGAGCCCATGGAAGTTCAAAACGCGTCGGTTCCCGGTTCCCGGCAAGACGCCCCCCCGCCGGTCTCATTCTGGGAAGCCTTTCTGTTCTGGCTCAAGCTGGGGTTCATCAGCTTCGGTGGCCCCGCCGGGCAGATTTCCATCATGCACCAGGAACTGGTGGAGCGCCGGCGCTGGATATCCGAGCGGCGTTTCCTGCACGCGCTGAACTACTGCATGGTCCTGCCGGGGCCCGAAGCGCAGCAGCTCGCCACCTACATCGGCTGGATGATGCACCGCACCCGCGGCGGCATCGTGGCGGGTGTCCTGTTCGTTCTGCCCTCGCTGTTCATCCTGATCGCGCTGTCCTGGGTCTACATCGCCTTCGGTGAACAGCCCGTCGTCGCCGGGCTGTTCTATGGCATCAAGCCGGCCGTCACCGCGATCGTGGTGCACGCCGCCCACCGCATCGGCTCGCGGGCCCTCAAGAACGGCGCCCTGTGGGCCATCGCCGCCGCGTCCTTCGTGGCCATCTTCGCGTTGGACGTTCCCTTCCCGGCCATCGTGGCGGCCGCCGCGCTGACCGGTTATGCCGGCGGGCGCATCGCCCCGGAGAAGTTCAAGACCGGGGGCGGCCACGGCCAGGCCGGCGCATCCTACGGCGCCGCGCTGATCGACGACCACACACCGACGCCGGAGCACGCCCGCTTCCGCTGGTCACGCCTGTGGCAGGTGGCCGCCATCGGCGCCCTGCTGTGGCTCATCCCCATGGGCTTGCTCGGCGCCTGTTATGGCTGGGACCACACCCTGACCCAGATGGGCTGGTTCTTCACCAAGGCTGCGCTGCTGACCTTTGGCGGCGCCTACGCGGTGCTGCCCTATGTGTACCAGGGCGCGGTGGGCCACTACGGCTGGCTCACACCCGCGCAGATGATCGACGGCCTGGCCCTGGGCGAGACCACGCCGGGCCCGCTGATCATGGTGGTGGCCTTCGTCGGTTTTGTCGGCGGCTACGTCAAGGCCGTGTTCGGCCCCGAGAGCCTGTTCCTGGCCGGCGCCGTGGCCGCCAGCCTGGTGACCTGGTTCACCTTTTTGCCGTCCTTCATCTTCATCCTGGCGGGTGGCCCGCTGGTGGAGTCCACCCACGACGACCTGAAGTTCACCGCCCCGCTGACCGCCATCACGGCGGCCGTGGTCGGCGTGATCCTCAATCTGGCGCTGTTCTTCGGTTACCACGTGCTCTGGCCCGATGGTCTGCAAGGGCGTTTCGACGGAGTTTCCGCCCTCATCGCGCTGGGAGCCGCCGTGGCCCTGTTCCGTTTCAAGCGCAACGTGATCCACGTGATCGCGGCCTGTGCGCTGATCGGGCTGCTCGTGACCTGGTTGTTGTGAGTTGGTGCGCGATGTGATCGCGGCCCCGGGCCCGGCCTCAGCCGGTCGCCGCGATCACCACACCGGCTTCGTTCACCGCCGCCATGGCGCTGTGCCCCGGCTTCAGGCCGTGGCCAGCCGCTGCAAACCCCACCAGCTGCACACCGCTGCCCAGGCGCAGGCTCACTTCGCCGCCGGCGGCCGCGCGTGAGGCGCGGGTCACCACGCCCTGCAGCACATTGCGGGTGGAGGAGGGCGCGATGCGCTGCGCCACCTGCATGGCCGTGGCCTTGCACAGGGCCAGCACTGGCAGGCCGGCCCGCAGGCCCAGCAACTGCACGCTTTCGCGTGTGATGCGGGCATGGACCGCACCCCCATCGGCCAGCAGCAGCTGCACGCGCACCAGTCCCTGCAGCGGCTTGATCGTGCCTACGGTGCAGGGGAACTGGTTGCGCATGCTGGTGCGCAGGGACAGGGCGGCGCGCCCCGGGGTGCTGGCCTCGCCGGTGCCCAGCCGCGCCAGCACCTGCCGCCGCGCGCGGGCCAGTTCTTCGGCCGCCAGCAGCACGCGTTGGCCGGCCGGTGTCAGCACCGCGCCGCCGCCGCCGCTGCCGCCCACGGCCTTTTCCACCAGGGGCGTGCCGGCCAGGTTGGCCAGGGTCTCCAGCGCCTGCCAGGCCGCCTTGTAGCTCACACCCGCGCCGCGCGCCGCTTCCGAGATGGAGCCCGCCGCACCGATGCGGCGCAGGATGTCGATGCGCTTGTCGCCGGCCTCGAAGCCCAGCACCTCGGCCAGCGGCAGTGCCTTCTTGCTCATGGGGTTCTGGCGCTATTCATGGATTGAATAGCGTAGCAGATTCCATGCTACAGTTTCGCTATTCATTTTATGAATAGCGAGGGTCCGCATGAAACGTCTGTGCATTGCTCTGTCCGCCGTCTGTCTTGCGCTCGCGGCGCAGGCTGCCGAAGTCTCCGTCGCTGTGGCGGCCAATTTCACCGCGCCCATGCAGAAGATCGCCCCGCTGTTCGAGGCGGACACCGGCCACAGGGCCGTGCTGGCCTTCGGCTCCACCGGCCGTTTTTACGCGCAGATCAGGAACGGCGCGCCCTTCCATGTTCTGCTGGCCGCCGACGACGAAACACCCGCCAAACTGGAGAAGGAAGGGCAGGGTGTGGCCGGCACGCGTTTCACCTACGCCATCGGCCGCCTGGTGCTCTGGAGCAGACAACCCGGCCTGGTGGATGACCAGGGCGCGGTACTCAAGACGGGCAAGTTCGACAAGCTCGCCCTGGCCGACCCGAAGCTCGCGCCCTATGGCCTGGCCGCCATCGAAACCCTGACCCGGCTCGGCCTGCTGGACACGCTGCGCCCGAAGTTCGTGTTGGGCGAGAGCATCGCCCAGGCCCGGCAGTTCATCGCCACGGAGAACGCGCCCCTGGGTTTTGTCGCGTATTCGCAGGTGCTGGCCGAAGGCCGCCTGCAGGGCTCGGCCTGGCTGGTGCCGGCCGATCTGCACACCCCCATCCGGCAGGATGCGCTGCTGCTCGGCCGGGGCAAGGACAACGCCGCCGCCGCCGCCCTGCTGCAGTACCTGCGCGGCGACAAGGCGCGTGCCATCGTCCGTTCCTACGGCTACGATCTGGAAGACCCCCAGAAATAGCCAGCCCCGCACCCATGCCCTTCAGCCCCGAAGCCCTGCAGTCCGTCTGGCTTACCCTCGAACTGGCCGCGCTCACCACTGCGCTTCTGCTGCTGCTGGCCACACCCCTGGCCTGGTGGCTGGCGCAGACGCGTTCGCGCTGGCGCGCGCCCGTCAGCGCCCTGGTCACGCTGCCGCTGGTGCTGCCGCCCACGGTGCTGGGCTTTTACCTGCTGGTGGTCCTGGGCCCGCAGGGGCCGCTGGGCCAGCTCACGCAGGCCCTGGGCTGGGGCCTGCTGTCCTTCACCTTCACGGGCCTGCTGATCGGCTCCATCGTCTACTCCCTGCCCTTCGCGGTGCAGCCGCTGCAAGATGCCTTCGAGACCATGGGCCGGCGCCCCATGGAGGTGGCCGCCACGCTGCGCGCCCGCCCGCTGGACGCCTTCTTCACCGTGGCCCTGCCCCAGGCCCGCGCCGGATTCCTCACCGCCGCCATCCTGAGTTTCGCGCACACCGTGGGTGAGTTCGGCGTGGTGCTCATGATCGGCGGCAACATCCCAGGCCAGACCCGTGTGGTCTCCACCCAGATCTACGGCCATGTGGAAGCCATGGAATACGCCCAGGCCCACTGGCTGGCCGGTGGCATGGTGCTGTTCTCCTTTGTCGTGCTGCTGGCGCTGGCCCTGCTGCGCCGGCGCAATATGCGTGTGATGCCATGAGCGCCGACGGGTTCCACATCCGCCTCACGCTGCCGCGTGCCGACTTCGACGTGCATGTCAGCCTGGCCCTGCCTGCGCGCGGCATCACCGTGCTCTATGGTGCCTCCGGTTCGGGCAAGACCAGCGTGCTGCGCTGCGTGGCCGGGCTGGAGCGGGCGCAGCATGCACGCATCGTTGTGGGCGGCGAGGTCTGGCAGGACGGCGCGCAGCGCGTCTTCCTGCCCACGCACCGCCGCGCCCTGGGTTATGTCTTCCAGGAAGCCAGCCTGTTTGATCACCTCGATGTCGAGGGCAATCTGCGCTACGGCCTGCAGCGCGCCCGCGCGCCCGGCGCAGAGCTCACGCTGCACACCGCCGTGCAGCTGCTGGGCATAGGCGACCTGCTGCGCCGCCGCACCGACCAGCTCTCGGGCGGCGAGCGCCAGCGCGTGGCCATCGCCCGCGCCCTGGCCACCAGCCCCAGGCTGCTGCTGCTGGACGAGCCCATGGCCGCACTGGACAGCGCGCGCCGCCAGGACATCCTGCCCTGGCTGGAGCGCCTGCGCGACGAGCTGCGCATCCCCATGCTTTACGTCACCCACTCGGCCGACGAGCTGGCCCGCCTGGCCGACCACCTGGTGGTGCTGGAACGCGGCCGGGTGCAGGCCGAAGGGGCCGTGCAGGAGGTGCTCTCCGCCATCGACAGCCCCGTGGTGGCGGGGGAGGACGCCGGTGCCCTGCTGAGCGGCCGGGTGGCCGAGCGCGACGCGCACTGGCAACTGGTGCGTGTGGCCTTTGACGGCGGCAGCCTCTGGCTGCGCGACAGCGGCGTGCCCGTGGGCCAGGCCGTGCGCCTGCGTGTGCTGGCCCGTGACGTGAGCCTCACCACCGAAGAGCCGCAGCACACCAGCATCCAGAACCACCTGCCTTGCACGGTCGAATCCATCGCGCCGGATGCCCACCCCTCGCAGGTGCTGCTGCGGGTGCGCTGCGGCGCCTCGGTTCTCTTGGCGCGCATCACGCGCCGCGCGCTCGATGCCCTGGGCCTGCAGCCCGGCAGCGCGGCCTGGGTGCAGGTGAAGTCCGTGGCGCTGGTGCAGTAGGGTGGCGCGGGGCATCCCCTGTTTATGGGATGCCTATCGCGTCACAGTTGCGTAGCATCGCCTCAAGCCCTCAAGCCCTCAAGCCCTCAAGCCCTCAAGCCCTCAAGCGCTAGCTCCGGTGTTCTCAGCCGGCGTTGATCTCCAATCCTCCCGCGGGCAGGGCGGGTATCCAATGTCAGGAGTGACAGCAGGTGTTTCCACTTCGTGCCATGTTTCTTGAGCTTGCTTCCGATCAGGAAGAGCGTGCCCTGACGCCCTGCGATCGCCAACTGGAGCGCCAATTGGCTCAGTTGCCGGCTGAAACCGGTGAGCCTGCCACGCTTCATCCCGAACACAGCGAAGACAAGTCCTATCGGATCGACTTCGTCCTGAACCCCAAAGCCTGGGGCAATAGCGCATCAAACAAGCCCATCACGATCTGGATAGACAAGAAACCAGAAGGTTTCCCATGGGCGCTGGCACGCGAGGTCAACTCGGCTTTCGTCCTGGGAAGCTGGAGCCAGGTTGATCAGTTCGGTGTGGGTGTTTTCGGACTGCAGCGTTACGACAGCCTGAGCGAGTTCGGGCCCGGCGGGAAGCTTCACGGCGGCCTGTCCGGCGACGATCTCGAGAAATTCCTCGGTGCGCGGGTGGCTCTGGAGCGAAGGCCGCTCTGGGATGCCTACACGGCGGCCCGGCAAGCCTTGAGGCACAAGGCCCAGGTCCATGAGGAGCTGATCGAGAGTTATGCCCAGTGCCGAGCTCTGCGCGAAGAGTTGCCCGCCTGCGACCGCGCCACACTGGACGAGGCCCGTCGCTACCTGTCCCTGTCCGACCAGAGTGATGCGCGCGTGCGCGCGGCTTTGAAACCCACCTCCAACCTGACCCATGCCTTGACAGGCCCTGACGGGCGGGCCCTGGTGGCGGCTGTGCGAGCGCTTGCGCCGCCGCTGCAGCAGTTGCGAACCGCGCAGGAGAGCTACAAGAAGACATTGCCCGAGAGCACGAAGGAGATGCTCATGGGCAATCTCTGGATGGCGATGCTCGGGCCGCTTTCCTTGCCGCTTCAGATCCAGCGCCATGCACGCCAGGTCAAAAACGCCATGACGCCACCTACCGAGCGTGCCGCTGCCGCCGCAGCGCTCGCCCAAAAAAGCGCAGCTTTCCAGGAAGTCTACACCACCTATGCTGCAGCATTTCCCATCCTGAACAAGGTTGGCGAGCATGTGGATGAAGCCGCCGGCAAGCTGGGAGAAGGTCCGTTCACCCGCCGTGTGGTCGATGCGCTCCAGGACGCGCTGGAGGCCTCGACTGAGCTCAGCGAGGTCCTGGCCCAGGACCCCGTGAAAGTCTGGCGCTTCCCCGGCCTGATCAATCGTTCCCTGGAGCGAGGGTTTGGCACGGACCTCCCATTTGCGCAGCGCGTGGCCGCCAACCGGCTGCTCAAGGAAAATGCCACCCCTTTCTTTGCCCGACTCAACGGCGGGATTCAGTTGCTCGACAGCACGCTCACGCTCGTGCCCAGTCCGCACGTCAAGGTGGCCATGTTGTTAGCCACGGTGATCGGTGACACGGCCGAACTCGTCGAGAGCTATTTCCATACCGCAGAGCAGCGCCTGGGGTTCCGGGCTGCCATCGATCCTTCGCGTGCTCTGGGGCCTGATGCTTCCTATGCCAGCACATTGCTGCAGACCGCCTTCCTCGGCCTGGGACTGCTGCCGGTCAAGGGCCTGGCCAAGGAGTGGGTCGAGGAGGGCGCGAAAGCCACCCAGGCGCGCAAGGCGCGGCAGATCGCATTGCAAGGAGCCATGTAAATGGGCGCCGGTACCGCCAGCCATGTGATTGCCGAGACCCCCGCGGCTTATAAGCAGGCCATCGACGCGGCAATCGCCTCTGACTTTTCGGGCGAGCTGGTGAAATGGCTCGAAGGCTCGGGTGTGCTGCTCAAGATCGCCTGTCTCTCGGACAAGATCTCCAGTCAGGTTCATGCCTTCCGCACGGCCCGAGAGCTGGTTGCCTCTAGCCGCAGCCAGATTTCCATGAATGCCTACACGATGATTCGCGACACGCTTACGGCAGAGGTTCGCAGTCTCAACGCCGGTTCCGGCGAGATGAGGCAACTGGGCGAGGCGTTCGAGCAGGAGGTCCGGCGCAGTGATGCTTTCGTGAACGTCGTCACGAACCTCGCCAAAGAGGCGCAACCCTCCAGTCTGGCGGCGATCCAGTTGACCGAGGCGCATTGTCGTCTGCTTCTTCGTTTGGCCGATCGTCTTGGTGAACTGCCTGCAGGGCACGCGGCAGCCGAGGCCTTCCGCAAGTTCGTCAGTGTGGTTCCCCTGCACGACCCGGGCTGGGCCGCCATTGCGCATATCGCGCTGGACCGGGCCGGCCGCATGCGGGGAAAGTTCCCCGGGCTGGATCGCAAGGCCATGCAGAAGAATCCGATTGCCAACTGGATCATCGAGAACTCCTACACCTGGCACGGCAAGGGAGAAATGTTCGAGTTCTACGGCAAGCGCTACCGCGCCACGGCAGATGCTGCCAACGACGCCCTGCGCGCGGCCCGCCAGCGGGCTGCGACGCGTGGACCGGACTGGACGGCCGACATCACCATCGGCGAGATGCGGCTTGGCCGCGCCGACCAGGAGGTGGGCAGCTGGTCCAAGTTTGCGGATGAGGCGGTGCTGAGTTATCCGAAAACCTCAGCCGCCGGCGCGCAGCAGGTGAGGGCAGGGACCCTGCCGGTGCACGGCCCGGCTCAGCCCAGCGCGCTGTTCCAGTTCAAGGCGGAGTCAGAGTTGCGCCAGAGCGCGATTCCAGCCCAGCAGGCCAATGACCTCAAACGCACACTCGACGCCTGGGCGCAAGGCGAGCCTGTCTATGCCGCGACGCTGATGCGCGACGACAAGGGCAATATCGTACAGCGCATCTTCTTGCTGGAGCCGCCCGATCCCAAGGCCGGTCTGAGCTTCTTTGGCATCGGCACCTGGCAGGCCCGGATCGCCGATCGCGCGGAACTGGCGGCGCGCGGCGCATTGGTCACCAACATCAAGGCCGACATCAAGAACCAGGAGTTGCGCACACTGTGGCGCGAAATCTTCTGGGACGCTTTCGAGTCACTTTAGGAAGCCATCAAGGAGGAAATGATCATGGAAAAACGAGTTGCTGAATTTTCCCTGCTGCGAGATCCCGTCGCGCCGCTCGACGAGTCCCGCAAGGTGCTGCGTGTCAGATCGTCTCTGCAGCAGCAGGTGGACAACATGGTCACGACCGACATCACGATGCAGGAGATGCTGGAAGCCGTTGCCGCCTCGGCAGCCTCCCGCATGAATGCGGTCACATTCGCTGTGGCCCGCTCTCGTGCCGACGAACCGGTGTTCGATCTGCCTCAGGGCGTGGACGTGAGCGAGGGCAACATCTCGATCCTCATGCGCCTGGTTCAGCTTTCAGACTGGCTGGCAGACCAGGCTGACGAGGCTGGTGAGATGGCCATCAGGACCCGGCTCAAGGAGCTGGGGCTCGTTCCCGAAGGCGAACTGAGCCCCAAGAATTTCGAGATGCTGCTGCGCGACATCGGCGATGTGTTGGTGGCCCTGGCCGGATTGCAGTTGCAGCGCTTCGATGTGCTGGCAGACGTTACCCGCCTCTATTCCGTCCTGGCCCTGGTCATGGACCTGCTCGAGACGGCGGGCCATTCCCAGGTCAAGACAGTGCGGGTCCTTCTGATGCGCGCGGTGCTGCTGCCGTCCCGGCTGCAACTGCTCTTCCCTCAGGCCAGTATTCCGATGGTGCGGACCGCTGGCGTTTCAGACCTGTACCTCCTGCGCAGTGAATGGCGTGGTTACGTACGTGGCGAGATTGCGGCGCTGAAATCCGTCATGGCTAAGGAGCGCCTCAAGCAAGAGGCCTCTGAAACTCGCGAAACCGAGCGTATCGAATCTACCGATTCCACGCAGTCTTCGGAGCAGGAAACGTCCCAGGAGACGCGCAACAGCAGCGAGTTGAGCAAGGAGGTATCCACCTCTTTGACCGCGGCCCTGCAGGCGGGCGTCAACGCGGACGTGACCGGTGTTTTTCCCGGTGGCACCTACCGTGTCGGCGCCAACGCGCAGGGCAGCATCGGCATCTCGCACGCCGAGCGCCTGGCCACGCGCACTGCGCAAGAGGCTGTGTCCAAAGCCGTCTCGCGTGTGGAGTCGAGCGTCCGGACCCAGCGCTCCACGCGTGAGCTGGTGCGCAACATCAGCGGCCAGGAATACGAACTCGACAACGAAGGCAGCACTCACGTGCGTGGTGTCTACCGCTGGGTGGATCGTGTCGAGCGTTTCCAGATCTACAAGATCCCCGACCGGCTGCAACTGGAGTTCCAACTGCCCCAGCCGGCCGAGTTCTTCAAGGCGCGCCAGCGCGCGGCCGCAGCCATGGCGGATAAGGGCGCCCCCCCGCAGTGGAAGGTCACCCTCGACTCGACAGCCACAGACGCCACGCTGCACAAGATCATCGATCAGAGAAGCGCCGACAAGCTGGCCAGCCTGTACCACGCCACCGAGATTCCCCCCATGCCCAAGGATTTGCTGTCGCTGACGGAGGTCATCACGGTGAAGGCGGACGGGACGCCAGCGGATAGTGATGGGACGGACCTGCTGGCTCCCCTGGCCTCAGCTCGTCAGGAACTGGTCATCCCCGACGGCTACGAGGCCTACACCGTCGAGTACTTCATGTCGGCTACGCCCGCCAAAGGGAAGTGGGTGCGGGAGAAGAGCAACAACCTGGCTAGCACGCCAGGCCACGACATTACGGAAATGCATGTCTTTCATTCCATCGTGGCCGAGGCCTTCATCGGCGGCCGTGTCGAGTACGTTACGGACTGGCGTCCCGAAGACCAAAACCTGGAGGATCTGTACACGACGCAAGGCAGCGGATTCAACCGAAGCCCTAACTTCGGCAACGCCTTCGCCCGCTCCAGCGCTGTGCGCAGCATCGGCTTGGCCCCGGGCACCCAAAGCCCCACCGATGCGCCGGTGCGCACGCGGCTCGTGGTTGGCTTCCGCGCCGTGGGGACATCGCACCTGCAGGCCACGGTGCGCGTGCACTGTCGCCGCACGGCCGAAAGCTACGCGACCTGGCGCCAGCAGGTCCACGATGTGCTCTACAACGCCTGGTCACGCTGGAACCGCGACTACGAGTCTTCGCGCCAGACATCCACCATGTTCGGCCTGGCGCCGACGGGCGAACGCTCGCCCCTCAAGAACCGCAAGCTGATCGTCGAGGAGATCAAGCGCCAGATCATCGCGTGGTTGCTGGAGGAGTCGCCGTTCACGGGGCGCGGGTCGCTCAAGCCGCTCGGAGCCAACGAAGCCTGGCGCGACGTCGACGTCAACCGGACGATAGCGAACGCGCCCATCATCCAATTCTTCGAACAGGCCTTCGACTGGCCCAGCATGGCCTGGCTCTTTTATGCCTACTACTGGGCCGACAAAAACAACTGGACCGATCTGGCCTCGCTGGAGGCCAATGACCCGGATATGGAGGCCTTCCTGCGGGCGGGTTCGGCGCGTGTCCTGGTGCCTGTGCGCAAGTCCTTCGAGGACGCAGTCAAGTACTGGCTTGTCTACCGTCAGCCTTTTCTGGGGCGTGGCCTGCCACTGCCAGGTCACCCCATGTTCGTGGCCCTGGCTGACGAAATACGTAACCTCACCGAATCCAGCGTCGAGGGTGTGCCGGTCGGCAGGGCGTGGGATGTCAAGACCGCCACCCAGTTTGTCTGGCTCGACGAGTCCACATCACTTCCGCAGAATGAGCATCCCCGGATCGGCGAGACCGCGACAACTGCGCCCGTGGTCCCCGTCACTGTGGACTGAGCTCGCAGGCCTGCGCGGCCAGGTAAGGCAGGCCAACCGGGTGCTGGCCGTCGCTGACGTCGCGCCTTCACCCGTCTGGGCAGTGCGGCGCCCGTGTGCTCATTCGTCGTCCGCCGTCTCATTGATCCGCTCTTTCACCCCGTTGAGCATCTGCTCCAGCTGCTCGCGTTCCTTCGCGGCGAGCCCGCCAGACAGGTCCGTGGCCAGGCTGCAGCGGACAATGCAGGCGGCCCAGGCCTAAGGCCCTGCAAGCGTCAAAGGTTTCTTGCGAAGAGCGGTTTGGCGGACTAAGCTGACTGGATGGAGTTCATCCATACCCCGGCCGCACCGCCAGAACATCCGCGCCAGCCCGGGCAAGACCTGCTGCGGCGCATGACCCTGGCCGCCGGCCTGCTGTTGCCGGTCGCCGCCGCATGCGAGCAGCGGGACTGGAGTCTGGGCGTG
Source organism: Curvibacter fontanus (assembly GCF_054780335.1). Classification (NCBI taxonomy): domain Bacteria; kingdom Pseudomonadati; phylum Pseudomonadota; class Betaproteobacteria; order Burkholderiales; family Comamonadaceae; genus Curvibacter; species Curvibacter fontanus. The sequence goes on along the minus strand of NZ_BAAGWN010000001.1, from coordinate 52,114 downwards.
TATGGCGGCCAGTATTACGATTCCGAGCCCGCCGGCCTGACGCAGGGCCGGGCCAACTTTCTCAACCAGTACATCGTGGCCCTGACGGCCAGCAAGACGCTTTGGCGCGCCCAGGAATGGCCCCTCTCGCTGGAAGTGGATGGCATGGTCGGCCACCAGTTCGGCCAGGCCACCCTGCAGGAATTTGCCTTTGCGCCCGTGCTGCGCTGGAGCGGTTTTCCCTGGAGCCGGGCGCTGCCCACCAGTTTTCGCGCCGGCCCTCTGGGTTATTCCTACACCACCATCGTGAGCCCGCTGGAGCGCAGCGCCAGCGGCGAGGGCAGCCGGCACCTGAATTTCCTGATGCTCGAGCTGACCTTTTCTCCGCCCCAGGCCAGGGAGCATGAAGTCTTTGTGCGCCTGCACCACCGCTGCACCATCTACGACCTGATCAACAACTACGGCGCCAACGGCCAGGATTTCCTGGCCATCGGTTACCGGCGCTTTTTTTGAAGCAGGTGGGCAGCAGGGCCCGGGTGCGGTTGACGTCCGTGGACCGGCCAGGCCGCGCAGCGGGAAATGACTTGAAACACTCTTTCCGGCAGGGGCAACAGAAAGCCGTGTATCGTCTCGCGTGAGTGACCGCTATCAGGGGGAAGAACAAGTCGGCACATCGGCGGGCCTGTAAGGCCTGCTTCCCGTGTCTGGCCTCTTTCCAAGCCCTGAAAATGTTCGGTCTGTTCAAACAGAAAATTCCTTCGTCCCCCGCTGCGCCCTTTGGCGAGAATCCCCTCACGGACCTCGGGCCGCGGCGCATGAACCTGGAGGAGCGCAAGCAGGTGCGCCGCGAGATGGTCTACCAGTCCGTGCGCGAAAACCTGCTGCTGCTGGAAATCATCTCCAGCATGTACAAGTTCAAGGCGGTCGGCCTGGACGAACGGCAGCACCGTTTCATGGTTGTCGTGGACGTGGCCAGCGGCTTCATCGCCAGGCGCGGCGGCGCCGTGATGCGCCTGAACGAGGTCGAGAGGTTCCTCATCGAGCGCACCTTTGCCCAGTACGGCGTGCGCATCGACGCGATCTACTGGCGTTTTCATCCGGAGGTCAGAACCTTTGTGCGCGGCAGCCGCACCGGCGACAGCGGCAAGCCTGTGGCGCCCAAGGCTGCGCCGGCACCTGCGCCCGCAGCGCAGCCCCCCCTGCTCGCGCGCAAGCCGGGTTCACGCCATGAAGCCGTGAGCCCCGAAGAGATGCAGGCCTTCGAGCGGGCCATCGCACGGGGCGCCAAACCGCCGCCCCTGCACCTGGGGGATCTTGAATACCAGTCCGACCTGGCGCCACTGGAGCCCCAGCCCATGGCCGGCGGCACACAATACGGCGCGCTCTGAGCCTTGGGGCCGAGCAAGTCCGTCCGTGTCGAGCTTGCCTGTCCTGAGCTTGTCGAAGGGTCGAAACGCCCCCCTTGCAAATCAAGGACCTGCCGTGGCCTTCGACAGGCTCAGTCCGAACGGCAAGGCGTGCTCAGCCTGACCCTCGGTCCGTCTTGAGCATGAAGTGGCCTTGCGCCACCGTCAGGCCGTTCACCAGCAGTTCCACCGCGTGCCGCCCCGGGTAGTGCACCCGCGTGGTGAAGTCCGCCATCGTCTGGTTCTTGGTGATGGCGATTTCCGCCTGGCCTGCCAGTTCCAGCGTGCGCAGCTTGAAGACCTTGCGGCTGCGCTCGCCGTTTTTCTTCACGTAGTGGAGGGCGTAGTCGATCACCAGCTTCTGCGCCTGCCGCGCGGTGGAGACCAGCGTGGCGTTCAACTGCAGCGTCTGCCCCAGGCGGATCACCTTGGGCGCCACGCTGAAAGACTGCAGCTGCACCTTGGCGCCCAGCGTGGCCCCCACGAGCTGGAGCGCGCGCGGGTGGCCGGCCTTGATGAGGTTGCGCAGCGCGTGCTTGACGATCCACTGCGTCTCGGCCGGTTCCCTGGGCCAGCCCTCCAGCAGTTCCAGCACCCAGTCGGGGTGGTCCTTGGCGATGTCGTTGAGGTGGTTGGCCACCGAGCGGCGCACGTAGTCGCTGGGGTCGGCCCGGAGTTTTTCCAGGATCGGCCGCGCGCGCTGCGGCTCGGCCATCAGCAGGGGCAGGCGCCGGGCCCAGGGCAGGCGCGGGCGGGTGCCTTCGCTGGCCAGGCGGCGCACGTGCTCGCTGGCGTCTTCGGCCCAGCGCAGGGCCAGGGCCAGCACCGCGTCGGGGTCCTGCGCGATGTAGGGGCGGATGGCGAACTCCGCGCTGCTGTAGGGCGTGAGCTCGCGCAGCGCCTCCAGCGAGAGTTCGAAATGGCCCAGCCCGTGCCGGCCCACGAACTCGGGCAGCACCATGTCGGCAAAACCTCCGGGCAGCAGCGGCGCCATCTTGCGCACGGCCTTCAGGGCCTGGGGGTAATCGGGAGGCAGATGCGCGCGCAGGCTGTCCGCCGCACGGCTCATGCGCTGCATGATGGACAGCGCATCCAGCCCCTTGCGTGCCATGGCCAAGTAGGCCCGCTCGTCGAAACCCGGGTGCGCCTGCGCCGCCGCGCGGCCGATCCTGGCCATGACCTTGGCGTTCAGCAGGTCCTTGAGCAGCGGGGCTTGTGCTTGTGTCATGGCGAAGAGCGTAGCGCTTTCTTGTTCCCTCCCCCCGCCCGCAGATTTCCTCCACCAGCGGCACCGGCTCCTGCGCCTGGCCGCCGCCGCCATCTCTTCCACCAGGGCCGCGTTCTGCTGCGTGGCCTGGTCCATCTGCGTGACCGCTTCGCCGATCTGGGCCACGACCTCGCCGCCCTGCGCGGCCACCGTGGACGCGCTTTGCGCGAGCTGGTTGGCCTGGCGTGCGTTGTCCGCGTTCTGCTTCACGGTGGACGACAGTTCCTCCATCGACGCGGCGGTCTCTTCCAGCGCGCTGGCCTGAGCGGGGCCGCAGGGCCCCGTGGCCTCAAGCGCTGTAGACCAGCCCCGAAGCCACTCCGCCAAACAGATCCCCCTCCACCAGCGGCACCCCCGCAAATTCCGCCTGCAGCGCGCGCTGCAAGGGCCGCAGGGCCGAGGAGCCGCCGGTGAGGTAGATGGCGTCGAGAGAGTGGTCGTTCACGCCGGCCTTGCGCGCACACTCGCGCGCGCAGGCCACAGTGCGTGTCAGCAGGGTGTTCAGGTGTTCCTGCATGCCGGCCACTGTCATCTGCGCGGTCAGGCCGGCTTCGATGGCCGCGCAGTCCATGGCCGCGTCGGCATCCGTCTGCGAGCAGCGGATCTTGGCCTGCTCCACCTCGTGGGCGATACGGTGGCCGTGGTGCTCCGTCAGCACGCGCATCAGGCGCTGGTGCAGCTTGATCTCCGCGTAGTTGGTCCACAGGGCCTGTGTCTGGGCGATGGCGCGGGGCTGGTAGAGCCAGTGGATCAGATGCCAGGTGGACAGGTCGAAGAAGATGCGGCTGGGCACCTCGCGTCCCTCGGGGCCGATGTGGCGGTAACCCAGCAGGGGCATCACCTGCTCCAGGCTGAGCTTGTGGTCGAAGTCCGTGCCGCCGATGTGCACACCCGTGGTGGCCAGCACGTCGGGTGTCCTGTCTGCAAGCTCCATGCGGTCCGGCCCCAGGCGCACCACGGTGAAGTCCGAGGTGCCGCCGCCCAGGTCCACCACCAGCACCGTGCTCTCCTGGCTCAGGCGGCGCTCGTAGTCCAGCGCCGCGGCGATCGGCTCCAGCTGGAAAGACACTTCGGTGAATCCCACCGTCTGCGCCGCCTGCAGTAAAGACTGCTGGGCCAGCGCATCACGCTCCGCGTCGTCGTCCACAAAATGCACAGGCCGGCCCATCACCACGCGCGCGGGCGCCGCGCCCAGCGCCTGCGTGGCGCGTTCGCGCAGCGTGGCCAGGAAGGTGGCGATGATCTCCTGGAAGCTGATCTGCCGGTTGTTCACCACCGTGGTCTCCAGCAGCAGCGGGCTGCCCAGCAGGCTCTTGAGCGAACGCATCAGCCGCCCCTCGGTGCCCTCCAGGTACTGCGTCACCGCATCGCGGCCGAAGTGGGTGCTGTGGTCTTCGCTGTTGTAGAACACCGCCGTGGGCATGGCCGTGGCCTGGCCCTCCAGCGCGATCAGCCGCGCCGTGCCCCCGGGCGCGGCCCAGGCCATGGCGGAATTGGAGGTGCCGAAATCGATGCCGAGGGTGCCGGGGAGGGGACGGGTCATGAAAAGGGTCAGGTGCCGGGTAGCCGGCTGCGAAAGACGGGGGATTTTGCCACCATGCCGCGTGGGTGGCGCGGGGGCGGGCCGGGGCCCGGCCCATGCCTTACAGTGTCGCCACGCCCGGGGCCAGACCCCGGTCCGGACTCTCAAACCTACATGATTTCCCCCAAACAAGAACCAGCCCCCGTCCTCATCGCCGGCGGCGGCATCGGCGGCCTCACGCTGGCCCTCACCCTGCACCAGATCGGCGTGCCCTGCCAGGTGTTCGAGGCCGTGCCCGAACTCCTGCCCCTGGGCGTGGGCATCAACCTGCAGCCCAATGCCGTGCGCGAGCTGTATGAATTGGGCATAGGCGCCGAGCAGCTGGACGCCATCGGCATCCAGGCGCGTGAATGGGCCCTGGTGGGCCGCAACGGCAACGACGTGTACACAGAGCCGCGCGGCCTGCTGGCCGGCTACAAATGGCCGCAGTATTCCGTGCACCGCGGCCAGCTGCAGATGCTGCTGCTGGCCGCGGTGCAGCGCCGCCTGGGGCCGGGCGCCGTGCAGCTGGGCCAGCGCGTCACGGGCTACCGCAACGAAGCACAGGGCGTCACCGCCCTCATCGAGACCCGCAGCGGCGAGCGCCGCGAAGTGCCCGGCAGCCTGCTCATCGCTGCCGACGGCCTGCACTCCGCCGTGCGCGCGCAGATGCACCCCACGCAGCCGCCCATCCAGTGGGGCGGCGCCATCATGTGGCGCGGTGTCACGCCGGGCGTGGCCCACCGCACGGGTGCCTCTTTCGTCGGCGTGGGCTCGCTCAGGCACCGTGTGGTGGTCTACCCCATCTCCCCGCCGGATCCGAAGACCGGCCTGTCCATGATCAACTGGATCGCCGAGATCACCGTGGACAACCAGGGCGGCTGGACCCAGGGCGACTGGAACCGCCGCGTGCAGCTGCAAGAGTTCATCCACTACTTCGAAGGCTGGAACTACGACTGGCTGGACGTGCCCGCCATGCTGCGCGGCGCCAAGGAAGTGTTCGAGTACCCCATGATCGACCGCGACCCCGTGCCCACCTGGGCGGACGGCCGCGTGGCCCTGCTGGGCGACGCCGCGCACGTGATGTACCCTGTGGGCTCGGCCGGCGCCAGCCAGGCCATCGTGGACACGCGCGTGCTGGGCGCGGCCCTGCTGCGGCACGGCGTGAATGCGCAGGCGCTGCTGGCCTACGACCAGAAGCTGTGCAAGGACATCTCGGCCCTGGTGCTGCGCAACCGCGGCTCCGGCCCCTTTGCCATCCTGGGCCTGGTGGACGAGCGCTGCGGCGGCGTCTTCGACAACATCGATGCCGTGATCCCCAAGACCGAGCGCGATGAAATCATGGCCCGTTACAAGCAGGCTGCCGGGTTTGCCATCGAGACGCTGAATGCGGCCCCACCCATCATTGCGCCGGGCGCACGGGTGTCGGCCTGAGCCCGGTTTGGGCCCTTGAGGGGAGATGCGGGGAGCGCGCCCGGCAATAACGGTAAACTGAATGTCACCAGGGCAAGCGCATCGAAAGGTACGTACGCAAAACCACCGGTCTAAGGCGCAGGCTACGACAGCGGGGTTGCACGGAACAAGGATCCGTATAGGTATGCCCTCGTCCAGCCATGCTGGGGGAGGGCATTTTTGTTGGGGCGGGGGCAACTGATGTCCTGCGGCATAAAGTGACAGACGGAAGAACGACAAGTGAAAGACACCGAGAAAGTTCTCGACATCTGCAGGCGCATCGAGCGTGTGCTCCAGCGCGACTGGGGCGGCTCTGGCAATGGCTTGCGCCAAAAGCTCAGCTCCGCCCAGTACACCGTGCCCGCGGACCTGGGTAAACGCATCCGCTACCTCCATGGCCTGCAAAAAAAGGCCATGGCCAACAATGGTTTCAAGCTCAAGTCGTCCGAAGACTTCCTGGCCAAGGGCGAGCAGGTCATCAAGGAGCTCGCCCTCGCGCGCAACACGGCCAAGCGCCGCCTGCTGCCCTGGCTGCGCGAGCTGGCTGTCCAGCATCGCATCATCGTCGGCACGGCCGCCGCCGCGCTCGTCGCTGCAATGGCGCTGATGTATTTCCTCTACCAGCCCGAGCCCATCCCTGCGCCGGTGGTCGTGTCCAGGCCAGTGCCCAAGCCGGCCCCCAAGCCTGTGCCCCGGCCCAAGCCCGCGCCGGCACCTGCGGCAGCTGCCGCGTCAGCGCCGGCCCCGGCGATCGTGGCCTCAGCCCCCGCGCCTGCTGCCTCGGTCCCAGCCGCCCCGGCGTCTGCCGCTGCTGTCGAGCCGGCGCCCGGCCCGGCCGGCGTCAAGGTCTACATCGAAACACCGCCCGAGGTGGCCGTGACCGTCAAGCGCGCCGAACTCGTCAAGGGCGCGCTGGACCGCGACGAGATCGTCGTCATCGTCGACGTGCAGAACCTCGGCTACGAGAGCCTCAAGCGCATCACCTTCGACGCCTGGCTCTACGACACCTCCGGCGCCAAGCCGCTGCCCGTGATCCTTGCATCCGCGGCTGACGCGACGCCCTGGCACGCTTTCCTGCGCCAGGCCATCACGCGGGGCCAGAGCGCCGAGGTCCGGCTCAACTACAGCGCCACGTCCCAGTGGTCTTCGGACCAGGTCATCGCGCTGGTGAACTCGGGGCGCTACCAGATCCGGCTCAAGGCCGTTTCGCTCGCCGACGATTCGAATAAGTCCCTGGTGAAGTAGGTCGCCCGGCAGCGAACGTTGCTATCAAGGCACGGAATGCGGCGACACCGATCATTGCGACGGGCGCGCGGGTTGAGCGAGGATGATCTTCACACCGCTGCGGATCATCAGAAGATCTACGTGCTGGCTGTTGCTCAACTCAGAAGAGCGCGGGCAATTAGTGCGAGTTCAGATTGCCCTTCTTGTGGCAATGACTTAAAGAATTCGTGATTACTCAGTAGACGGATGTCACGAATCAATTTGCCCCCATGGTGATTCGAGACTGACACTCCGCCTCGTTAGACGCGCCCTTTCCCTGGGTGCCTCGCTGAAAAGCGAGGCAGACATGACAACAAGCACGGGCCAGGACCAGAGCATCATCGGCCGGGTGCTGGACGACAAGCACCACACGCAGTGGTTGCGTCGCCCCATCCCCACGATACCGAGGCATAACCGGGCCATGGGCCGCCCTCTCAGCCATTTGCGGGCCACGGTACCTGGGGCTGACCCAGCGGAGGCATCCCCCGTTTATGGGATGTACTTTCGCCCGCGTTTGCCAACAATGCGGCGGTGATGGGCCCGGTATCTGACCGGGAGTCCTTTTTCAAGGAGGAACCGTCATGAGGCTGATCCCTGGTCTTGCTTTCCTGCTCGTTGCTGCGAGCGCTGCGGCGCAGCTGCCGCCGGCGCCATCTGCTCCCCCACGTGCGGCGGAGCGCCTGCATACCAACTACGAGGCCCAGGTGCCCCGGGAGGCGATGGGCAATGAGAAGGCGCCGCCAGCCAAGCCACAGACCGGCAACGCAGAACTTGCAGACCTGCTGCGCAAGCAGACGGCGGCCATCCAGGCGCTGAACGGCAAGCTGGGTGAGCTGGAAGCGCGGGTCAAAAAGCTGGAACGGGGAGCACACTGATGGCCAGCACCGCCGATACGGCCATGGCCGCGCTCGACGCGGCGCAAAGGAACCTGGACAAGACCCTGGCACAGGCCCCGTCCCCATCGCTCAGCTGGGTCCAGCCCTGGTCGCCGGACCTGGTGCAGTTCCTCGCCATCGGGGTGCTGCTGTTTTCCTTTGCCGCCCTGATCCTGGCCACGGCGCTGCTGTGGCGTTCCGGCGCGCCGGCCCACCATGTGCTGCGGGTGTTCGGTGTCATCACCATCCTGGGTTTTTCGGCGCTGCTGCTGGTCGTCGGCTACAGCAACGAGCAGCTCACGCCCATCGTCGGTCTGTTCGGTGCCATTGCCGGCTATCTGCTGGGCAAGGACCCCAAGACCAGGGAAGACGTGTGAACGATCCACAGAGAGGAGAGCACCATGGCTGAGCTAGACAGATCGAAGCAGGCGGATGTCAGCGCCTTCATGTTCATGCGTGTCAACGGGCAATCCATACGGCCCTTCGTTTCGGCCGACGGCCTGCCGGGCATGGGCTTGCAGAAGATGAGCGACCTGACCTACTTCAACAGCGCCGGCAGCCAGGACATGCTCAAGGCGGTGGCGGCGCAGATCGCCCACATGCTGATGGTCTACATCAACACGTACTACACACAGCAGCGCGAGTCGAACTTCGAGGACAAGACGGTGCCCGAGATCGTCCGGGTCTTTACGGCGGTGCTGGTGGACCCGGGCAAGACGGTGCACGATCTCGCGGCGACGGTGGACAAGGTCTTCCGCTACAAGAACGAAGGCAGCGCCGCCGTGCCGGTGGCGGCCATGACGGCCGACCAGCCGCTGTCCGCCGCAGTGCAGAAGCGGCTCGAGCGTATCGGGATCAACTGAGGAGCGCCGCCATGAAACGCATACTTGCATGGGGCGCACTCACCTGCCTGCTCCTCAGTCTCCCGGCCCGTGGCGCGGACGGTCTGGCCGGCGAAGACCAGGGCATCGTGATCACGCCCAAGTATTTCGAGCCCAGTGCCGGCTCCACCAGCGGGGGCATGGGCTTTTCCTACAAGATCCGCAAGAGCATCACGAGCACGGATCTGGCCAAAGACGCCTACCGCGTGGCGGACCTGGATTTCAAAGCCGACGGCAACGTGGCGTTCAACCGCAACATCAACCCCGCTGATTTCCTGAAGACCGGACTGGAGCTCAACTACGTCTCTCAGAGCGGCAGTGCGGTGACGCATGGCGGCCCGGGGTCGAAGTGTGACCCGACCAATCCGGACACGGTGCAGGCTTGCGAAGAAGAGGCCCGGCGCTCCAAGTCCGGCGACGCGCTGGCGCTCATCGCCGGCCTGATGGCTACGCTGGAGTCCGACCAGCGCTTCGAGAAGCGCAACGAGACTTTCGGCGCGCACCTCACCACCCTGTATCGCCCGGCCCCGGCTTCCTTCGCTAACCAGGCCAACCCGCTGGACTGGCCCTTCCGCCTGGTGCGCGGCCTGAGCGGCCACCCCATGGGTTTCTCGCCCTCGCCCGATGCGTTTCCCAAGGTGCGGCTGGCGCTGGAGCGCGTGACGCCCAGCAAGGACAAGGACCGCACCGCGATCCTGGGTGAAACGCCGAACTACAACCGCGCCAACATCGAGATCGACATGACCAGCCCGGTGGGCAAGCTGCAGGGCAAGCAGGTGAAGTTCGAATGGAGCTGGCGCTACTTTAAGGAACTGGGCCCACCCGAGGCGATCCAGGCCGCCGGGCTGGACCAGTACCGCTATTCCGCCGCAGCCCTGAGCCTCGACTCCGGCTGGAAGCTGACCTACGCCACCGGCAAGCTGCCACTGGGCCGCGAGGGCGACGCGGTGTGGGAGCTGGGCTACAGGATCAAGCTGGATTGAGTGCGCGCATCAATGCATGAGTGAACATATTTCCTATCTTCACTCATGCATACACCATCAAACTAAATGTCTGTATGTCACGAATCAATTTGACCCAATGATGATTCGAGACTGACACTCCGCCTCGTAAGACGCGCCCTTTCCCTGGGCGCGTCGCTGAAAAGCGAGGCAGACATGACAACAAGCACGGGCCAGGCCCAGAGCACCATCCGCCGGGTGCTGGACGCGAGGTGCATATGACACGTGCACAGGGGGCGGGCTTGTCATGAAAGAAGAGGGCGCCCGCCGGCAGGGTCGGCTTGCTGCCTGGCTAACGGATGGCTTGGCAGGTCGCACCGCCGTTGACCGACTTCAGATAGGCCACCAGGTCGTCACGGTCCCGGGCCTCTGGGATCCCGTCATAGGTCATGGTGCTGCCCGGCACCATCGTCAGCGGTCTGACCAGGAAGCGCTTGAGTGTTTGCTCGTTCCAGACAAGGCCGGATTGTTTCATGGCGGGTGAATAGTCAAAGCCGGCCACGCTGCCGGCGCGCCGGCCCAGCAGGCCGCAGTGGCGGGGGCCGACACGGTCATAGGCCAGGGCGTGGCAGGCGGCGCAGCGGGCATAAAGCTGCTCGCCGCGCGCGGCATCGGGCCCGGCGGCGTGGGCCGCCAGCGCGAGGCTGGCGGCACCCAGCGCGGATGCCGCGCCCAGCAGGGTAGGGCGGCGCAGGCTCACGAGACGAAGGCCGAAGGGACGGGGGTTTCGCCGATGGCCTGGCGCAGGATGGCCCAGTGCATGGCTTCATCGCCAAGGATGCTGGCGGCCGCCTTGGACAGGTCGCGGTTGCCGAACAGGGGCACTGCGCCCAGATAGGCGCTCACGGCGCCCTGTTCCAGCTGCGCCGCGAACTTGAGCACGTCGAGCTGGGTCTTCAGTTGCTCGACCGGGAAGTTGTACCGGGTCTTGCCCATGGCGGCTTTGCCGCCGAGCTTTTCCACCGTGCTGGAGAGCAGCGCCACGTGTTCCTTGTGGTGGGACTGGAAGGTCAGCGCCAGGTCCAGTACGGGCTTGCTGAGCAGCTTGCTCTCGGCGCCCAGCTGGTAGGCGGCGATGGCTTCCAGTTCGGCGCCGATGGCGGTGTTGAGGATCTGGATGTCTCCAGCGTGGGCGCCGCCCACCTTGGCGGCCAGCGCGTCCTGGCCCGCCAGCAGCGCGACGGCGGTGCCCGACAACACCAGGCCGCCCGAGCGGCCCAGAAACAGGCGGCGTGCCGCGGCGGGGGTGGACATTTTCAAGAAGGACATGGTGATCTCCATGGGGTGAGGAAAGAAAGCAGGTGTCACGTGCGGGAGGATCCACGCTCGCGGGCGATTTTTGCCAGCACGCCCTCGACGATGCGGTCGCAGCGCGGGCCGGCAAACGAGAACGCGTCACCAACGGCCATGTCGATGTCGCGCGAGAGTCCTTCGCGCAGAAGGCTGCGCGCACGGAAGAACCTGGAGCGCACGGTCGCTTCGGGGATGGCCAGCGCCGCGGCGACTTCTTCCACGCTCAGCTCCTCGACGCCGCGCAGCATGAAGACGGTGCGGAACGCGTCGGGCAGGGTATCGATGCGGGCCTCTATCTGCTGGCGCAGTTCGGCGCGCATGGCCGTGTAGTCCGGCTGGTCGTCGGGGTTGGCGTGCATCTGCACCTCCGGGGTTTCACCATCAGAATCCACGGCCGCATTCAGCGGCAGGACCTGCGCCCCAGTGCGCCGCAGCCGCCCCAGGGCCTCGTTGACCACGATGCGGACCAGCCAGGTGGACAGCCTGGCATCGGAGCGGAAGCTGGCCAGCGCGCGCCAGGCGCGCAGATAGGCTTCCTGCAGAGCGTCCTGGGTCTCGTCGTCGTTTTTCAGGATGCTGCGTGCCGTGCGAAACAGCAGGCGGTTGTGGCGGCGCATGATCTGCGCAAACGCCAGGTCATTGCCGGCCAGGGCGTAGCTGACGAGTTCTGCGTCGGAGCTGGCCTCCGACGGCACCGAGAGCTTATGGGTGAAGGTGTTCATGATGGTTCCTGTCCATTAGATGGGCGGGGGACTCGCCGCGTTCCGGATTTTTTGCGCCCTTGTTGAAAAGGCGGCCCAGGCCTCGTGGCCGGCTTGTTATGTATGGCCATGCTCAGCCTCTATGCATCTGATTGCATACATCATCAAACTAAATCCCCGCATGTCCCGAATCAATTTGACCCAAGGTTGATCCGAGACTGACACTGCGCCTCATAAGACGTGCCCTTTCCCTGGGTGCGTCGTTGAAAAGCGAGGCAGACATGACAACAAGCACGGGCCAGGCCCAGAGCACCCTACGCCGGGTGCTGGACGACAAGCGCGATATGCCGGGGGCTCTGTTGCCCATCCTCCACGGCATCCAGGACGAGTTGGGCCATGTGCCGCCGGAGGCCGTGGCCGACATTGCCGAGGCGCTGAACCTCTCGCGCGCCGAGGTGCACGGGGTCATTTCCTATTACCACCACTTCCGCACCGAGGCGCCCAAGGGCGCTGTGGTGCAGGTCTGCCGGGCCGAGGCCTGCCAGTCCTGCGGCTCCGAAGCCCTGTGGGAACACGCCAGCAAGAAGGCTGCCGGCCAGAACGTGACGCTGGAATCCGTCTATTGCCTGGGTCTGTGCGCCACGGCCCCGTCCATGAGCATCAACGACAAGCCCTACGCCCGCGTGAGCCATGCCAAGTTTGACCACCTGCTGGCCCAGCTGAAGGAGGCCGCATGAGCAAGACCCCGATCAAGATCTACGTGCCACGTGACTCTGCGGCCCTGGCCCTGGGGGCCGACGAGGTGGCGGCGCTCATCGTGTTGGAGGCGCGCAAGCGCAAGGTGGGCATCGAGCTGGTGCGCAACAGCTCGCGCGGGATGTTCTGGCTGGAGCCGCTGGTGGAAGTGGCTACCAAGAAGGGCCGCGTGGCTTACGGCCCCGTGCAGCCCGAAGACGTGGACGGCCTGTTTGACGTGGGTTTCCAGAACGGCGGCGCGCACAAGCTGGGCCTGGGCCTGACGGACCAGATTGACTACCTGCGCAAGCAGGAGCGCCTGACCTTTGCGCGCATGGGCATCACGGACCCGGTGTCCCTGGCCGACTACGAGTTGTTCGAAGGTTATGCCGGTCTGCGCAAGGCGCTGGCGCTGAAACCCACCGAGGTGGTGCAGCAGGTGCTGGATTCGGGCCTGCGCGGCCGTGGCGGTGCGGCTTTCCCGGCCGGCATCAAATGGAAGACGGTGGCCGCGGCCCAGGCGGACCAGAAGTACGTGGTGTGCAACGCCGACGAGGGCGATTCGGGCACCTTCTCTGACCGCATGACCATGGAGGGCGACCCCTACATGCTCATCGAGGGCATGACGATCGCCGCCATGGCCACAGGCGCCACGCGCGGGGTCATCTATGTGCGCAGCGAGTACCCGCACGCCATCGAGGCGCTGAAGGAGGCCATCCGCAGCGCCAACCACGCCGGCTTTCTGGGGGGCAATGTGCTGGGTTCGGGCCAGGCCTTCCACCTGGAAGTGCGCAAGGGCGCGGGCAGCTACGTCTGCGGTGAAGAAACCGCCATGCTGGAGAGCATCGAGGGCAAGCGCGGCGTGGTGCGCGCCAAGCCGCCGATCCCGGCGCTCAGCGGGCTGTTTGGCAAGCCGACCGTCATCAACAACGTGATCACCTTCGCCTCGGTGCCCATCATCCTGGCGCGCGGCGCGGCCTTTTACGCTAACTACGGCATGGGCCGCTCCAAGGGCACGCTGCCCATCCAGATCGCGGGCAACGTCAAGCACGGCGGCCTGGTGGAAAAGGCCTTCGGCGTGACGCTGCGCGAACTCATGTATGACTATGGCGGCGGCACGGCCAGCGGCCGGCCCATCAAGGCGGTGCAGGTGGGCGGCCCGCTGGGCGCCTATGTACCCGAAGCGCATTGGGACCTGCCCATGGACTACGAGGGCTGGACGGCCGTGGGCGCCACGGTGGGCCACGGCGGCATCGTGATCCACGACGACACGGCAGACCTGTCCAAACTGGCGCGCTACGCCATGGCGTTCTGCGTGGAAGAAAGCTGCGGCAAGTGCACGCCCTGCCGCATCGGCTCCACGCGCGGGGTGGAGGTGATCGACCGCATCACCAAGGGTGACGTGCAGAACCGGCCCCAGCAGGTCAAGCTGCTGCGCGAGCTGTGCGACACCATGGTCAGCGGCTCGCTCTGCGCCATGGGGGGCATGACACCGTTCCCCGTGCTTTCCGCCCTGGACCATTACCCCGAAGACTTCGGCCTGTCCAACCCGGACCGCAAAGCCGCCTGACTGAAATACCAATCCCCACCGTTCGGAACCACCACATCACCGTTCGGGCTGAGCCTGTCGAAGCCCCAACACTGCAAGAACCCTTCGACAAGCTCAGGGCGAACGGAAATTTGGCTCAACCCATACGGTAGAAAAAGGAGCATCACCATGTTGAACCACCTCAAACTCGACATCGACTACGGCACACCCAAGCGTGAGTCCGTCAAGGAAGTGACGCTGGAGATCGACGGCCAGAGCGTCACCGTGCCCGAGGGCACGTCCCTGATGCGCGCGGCGGTGGACGCCGGCGTGAAGGTGCCCAAGCTCTGCGCCACTGACAGCCTGGAGCCCTTCGGTTCCTGCCGCCTGTGCCTGGTGGAAGTGGAAGGCCGCCGCGGTTACCCCGCCAGCTGCACCACGCCGGCCGAGGCCGGCATGAAGGTGCGCACGCAGACGTCGAAACTCCAGGAGCTGCGCAGGAACGTGATGGAGCTCTACATCTCCGACCACCCACTGGACTGCCTGACCTGCAGCGCCAACGGCAATTGCGAGCTGCAGGACATGGCCGGCGTTACGGGCCTGCGCGAAGTGCGTTACGGCCTGGAGGGTGACAACCACTTCCGTGGCGAGAACAAGCCGAAGATTGACGATTCCAACCCCTATTTCAGCTATGACGCCAGCAAGTGCATCGTCTGCAACCGCTGCGTGCGCGCCTGTGAAGAGACCCAGGGCACGTTTGCGCTCACCATCTCGGGCCGTGGTTTCGAGAGCCGCGTGTCGCCGGGCCAGGACCAACCTTTCATGGAGTCGGAATGCGTGAGCTGCGGCGCCTGCGTGGAGGCCTGCCCCACGGCCACGCTGCAGGAGAAGAGCGTGATCTGGCTGGGCCAGTCCGAACACAGCGTGACGACGACTTGCGCCTACTGTGGCGTGGGTTGCGGCTTCAAGGCCGAGATGAAGGGCAACGAGGTGGTTCGCATGGTGCCGTGGAAAGACGGCAAGGCCAATGAGGGCCATGCTTGCGTGAAAGGCCGTTTTGCCTGGGGTTACGCCACGCACAAGGACCGCATCACCAGCCCGATGATCCGCAAGAGCATCAACGACCCGTGGAACGAAGTGAGCTGGGAAGAGGCCATCAACTACGCAGCCAGCGAGTTCAAGCGCATCCAGGCCAAGTACGGCCGCGATTCGGTGGGCGGCCTGGTGTCTTCGCGTTGCACCAATGAAGAAGGTTACCTGGTGCAGAAGCTAGTGCGTGCTGCTTTCGGCAACAACAATGTGGACACCTGCGCCCGTGTGTGCCATTCGCCCACGGGTTATGGCCTGAAGCAGACGCTGGGTGAATCGGCCGGCACGCAGACCTTCAAGTCGGTGGAGAAGAGCGACATCATCATGGTGATCGGCGCCAACCCGACCGACGGGCACCCGGTGTTCGGCTCGCGCATGAAAAAACGCCTGCGCGCCGGGGCTCGCCTGATCGTGGTGGACCCGCGCACCATCGACCTGGTGCGTTCGCCCCACGTCAAGGCGGACCACCATCTCAAGCTGCGCCCGGGCACCAATGTGGCTGTCATCAGCGCCATGGCCCACGTGATCGTGACCGAAGGCCTGGTGGACGAGGCTTTTGTGGCCGAGCGTTGCGAGGCCAAGTCTTTCAGGGAATGGCGCGAATTCGCGGCCAAACCCGAGAACTCGCCTGAGGCTCTTGCAACGGTCACCGGTGTGCCGGCGGCCGAGCTGCGCGCTGCGGCCCGCCTGTTTGCCACCAAGGGCAAGAACGGCGCCATCTACTACGGCCTGGGTGTGACCGAGCACGCCCAGGGCTCCACCATGGTGATGGGCATAGCCAACCTGGCCATGGCCACGGGCAATGTGGGCCGCGAAGGCGTGGGCGTGAACCCGCTGCGCGGCCAGAACAATGTGCAGGGCTCTTGTGACATGGGTTCCTTCCCGCACGAATTGCCGGGTTACCGCCATGTGTCGGACGGCACGGCGCGCGCCGCTTTCGAGAGCGTGTGGAATGTGTCGCTGCGTGCCGAGCCGGGCCTGCGCATCCCGAACATGTTCGACGCGGCCATAGCCGGCAGCTTCAAGGGCCTGTATTGCGAGGGCGAAGACGTGGTGCAGTCCGACCCGGACACCCAGCACGTGGCCCACGCGCTGGAGTCCATGGAGTGCGTGGTGGTGCAGGACCTTTTCCTCAACGAAACCGCCAAGTACGCCCATGTGTTCCTGCCGGGCTCCTCTTTCCTGGAGAAGGACGGCACCTTCACCAACGCCGAGCGCCGCATCTCGCGCGTGACCAGGGTGATGCCGCCCAAGGCGAAATACGCCGACTGGGAGGTGACGCAGCTGCTGTCCAACGCGCTGGGTTACCCCATGAACTACAAGCACCCCAGCGAGATCATGGACGAGATCGCCGCGCTGACGCCGACCTTCAAGGGCGTGAGCTTCAAGAAGCTGGACGAGCTGGGCAGCGTGCAGTGGCCTTGCAACGACGAGGCGCCCGAGGGCACGCCCACCATGCACATCGACGCCTTCGTGCGCGGCAAGGGCAAGTTCATCATCACGCAGTACGTGCCCACGGACGAGAAGGTCACGCGCATGTTCCCGCTGATCCTGACCACGGGGCGCATCCTCTCGCAGTACAACGTGGGCGCGCAGACCCGCCGCACGGAGAACGTGCAGTGGCACAGCGAGGACCGGCTGGAGATCCACCCGCAGGACGCGGAAGACCGCGGCATCAAAGAGGGCGACTGGGTGGGTATCCAGAGCCGGGCGGGCGAAACGGTGCTGCGCTCCACCATCACCGAGCGGGTGCAGCCGGGTGTGGTCTACACCACCTTCCACTTCCCCGAGTCGGGCGCCAACGTGATCACCACCGACAACTCCGACTGGGCCACCAACTGCCCCGAGTACAAGGTGACGGCCGTGCAGGTGATGCCGGTGACGCAACCCTCTGAATGGCAAAAGGGCTACGAGCGCTTCAACCGCGAGCAACTCAAGTACCTGGAAGCTGCCCAGGGTGAAGTGGTGGGGAAGTAGGTGATTCCATGGGAGACCGTATGCAGTGTTTGTCCTCTCCGTTCGGACTGAGCTTGTCGAAGTCCCGTGCTTGGCTGGCGCTGCGTTTCGACAGGCTCAACGCGAACGGTGGGCGGGCAAACAGGGAGGCGCGCTGTGCACATGCATGAACTGCCTTACCCTCCGGTGGCCGGCGCCCGCGCCGCCCTGGTACGGGGCCTGCGCGGCGGGGAGGTCTTCGAGGCCACCGACTGGGTGGCCGAGGAGGTGCCCGTGGCCCTGGTCTACAACGGCGTTTCGCACGCGGTGATGCTGGCCTCGCCCTCGGACCTGGAGGACTTTGCCATCGGCTTTTCCTGCAGCGAAGGCATCGTGGACAGCCCGGCGCAGATCTACGGCATGGAGCCCAGCGAGACGGCGCAGGGCATCACGCTCTCGCTGGACATTGCCTCGGCCTGTTTCGCGCGCCTCAAGAACAAGCGCCGCACCCTGGCCGGGCGCACGGGCTGCGGCCTGTGCGGCACCGACAGCCTGGAACAGGCCGTGCGCGCGCCCGGGGCGCTGCAGATGGGCGCGTCTTTCGAGGCTGTGGCGGTATCGGCCGCGCTGGCCCAGATGCGTGATCGCCAGCTGCTGCTGGGCGTGACCGGCGCCTCGCACGCGGCGGCCTGGTGCAGCGCGGACGGGCAGATTGCCCTGCTGCGCGAGGACGTGGGCCGCCACAACGCGCTGGACAAGCTGCTGGGCGCGGTGTATCGCGCGGGCTTGCCGGCGCCTGAAGGTTTCATTGTCGTGACCAGCCGCGCCAGCTACGAGATGGTGCAGAAGACTGCCAGCGCGGGCGTGGGCCTGCTGGCCGCCGTCTCGGGCGTGACGGGCCTGGCCATCGACATCGCGCAGGGCTGCGGTCTCACGCTGCTGGGTTTCGCGCGCGGCGCCGACCTGTCGGTCTACAGCCATTCCGAACGCATTTCACTCGAGAACACCGCACCATGAACCGCGACCACCTGACCCGCATGGCCAACCAGATCGGCACTTTCTTCGCCTCCATGCCCGACAAGGCCGAGGCCATGGAAAACCTTGCCACCCACCTCAAACGCTTCTGGGAGCCGCGCATGCTCAAGGAGTTCCAGGCCCTGCTGGCCGAGGGCGGCGAGGGTGTGCACCCGCTGGTGCGCGAGGCGCTGGAGAAGCACCGGGCGCTGATGGCGGCCTGAGCGCGGCCCGCCCCGGAGCCTCGGGGCAGCCACCGGGGTCGCCGCGGGAGGGGTGGCCTGCTATATTGCCTGCAACCGCTGTGGGAGCAGGGCAGCATGTCCATCACCGTCCGCACCTCTTCGATACGAGCCCACCTGCTCCTGCTGGTGCTGGCGGGTTCGATTCCGTTTGCGATCGTGGTCGGGCTGAGCATCTATTACGACGTCCAGCAGACGGTCGCGAGCACCAAGACCTCGCTGCGCACCCTGGCGCAGGCCATGGTCAGCAACACGGGCGGCAAGATCGCCGACGCGCGCCAGACCCTGGAGCGCCTGGCCGAGCGCCCGCTGGTGCGCCGGGTGGACGCCCGCCACTGTGATCCGGCGCTGCTGGGTGTGCACCAGATGATCCCCGGCTTCACCAACATCTCCTACGCCGACCGCGAGGGCCGGATGGTGTGCGCGGCGATACCGCCCCGTAAAGACCGCCCTGTCAGTTTCGCCCGGATGGCCTGGTTCCGGCAGGTGATGCAGGAAAAGCGCTTCACCGTCAGTCTGCCTTACCGGGGGCCGATCACCAACCTGTGGGTGGTGGTGCTGGGCGCACCGATACTGGACGAGCGGCAGGAGGCGATCGGCAGCGTGCAGCTGCCGCTGGACCTGGCGGCGCTGGACCCGCGCATTCCCGCGCAGTACCTGCCGCAGGACAGCCAGTACGGTTTTGTCAGCCCGGATGGCGTGCTGATCTGGCGCAACGTCGATCCGGGCAACCTCATCGGCAGCCGGCCCACTTCCGCCGCGGCACGCAGGGTGACCCAGGTGCGGGATGGCGATTTCGTGGAGGATGCGGCCGACGGCGTGCGACGCTATTTCGCCGTGGTGACGATGCCGGAGACGGGCTGGATCGCCTATGTCGGGGTGCCCGTGGCCGAGGTCTATGCCCCGGCCCAGCGGCGGGCCATTACCGCGGCGGCCATTGCGCTGGTGGCCATGGCCCTGCTGATCGGTCTGGCCCTGTACGTCACGCGCCAGATCGTCAGGCCGATCAGGGCCCTGGAGCAGGCCTCGCGTGCGGTGGAGGGCGGCACGCTCGATGTGCGGGCCGCGGTGTCCGGCCCCCGCGAGATCGCGGCGGTGGCGCAGGGTTTCAACACCATGATCGAGGCCCAGCAGCGGCAGGTCGAGATGCTCAAGGGCAATGTGGAGGAGCTGCGCATTGCGGCTGCAGCCTTCGAGACGCAGGACGGCATGATGGTGACCGACGCCGATTACCGCATCCTGCGGGCGAACCGGGCCATGACGGAGATCACGGGCTACACGTCCGAAGAGCTGGTCGGCCACACACCCAAGATGCTGCGGGCCGACGGCAGGGAGCCATCGGGTTTTCACGAGGAACGTTGGCGCACCGTCATGACCGGGGGGCGCTGGCAGGGTGAGGTGCTGGGCCGGCGCAAGAACGGCGAGACCTATCCCCGCTGGCTGACCATCACGGCGGTGTACGGCGACGATGGCGCCGTCACCCATCTGGTGACCTCGGAGTCGGACATGACGCAGCGCAAGGCGGCGCAGGAGGAGATCACGCGCCTGGCCTTCTTCGACCCGCTGACGATGCTGCCCAACCGGCGCCTGCTGATGGACCGCCTGCAGCATGCGCTGGCCGCCAGCGCGCGCAGCCAGCGCCATGGCGCCTTGATGTTCATCGACCTGGACCACTTCAAGACGCTGAACGACACCCTGGGGCACGACAAGGGGGACCTGCTGCTGCAGCAGGTCGCTTTGCGGCTGAGCGCCTGCATACGCGAGGGCGACACCGTGGCGCGTCTGGGCGGCGACGAGTTCGTGGTGATGCTCGAAGATCTGAGCATCAGCGCCGAGGAAGCGGCGACCCAGGCCGAGCAGGTGGGCGAGAAGATCCTGGACGAGCTGCGCCAGCCCTATGTGCTGGACGGCAAGGAGAAACGCAGCACGCCCAGCATCGGCGTGGTGCTGTTCAGGGGCCATGAGACCTCCATCGAGGATCTGCTCAAGCAGGCCGACCTGGCCATGTACCAGTCCAAGACGCAGGGCCGCGACACCCTGCATTTTTTCGACCCCCGGATGCAGGCCCTGGTGGCCGAGCATGCGGCCCAGGAGGCTCGCCTGCGCGAGGCGGTGCAGGCGGGGCAGTTCGTTTTGTATTACCAGCCGCAGGTGGCGGGGCGGGACCATGTGATGGGTGTGGAGGCGCTGGTGCGCTGGCAGGATCCGCAGCGCGGCATCGTCTCGCCGGCCGAGTTCATCGCCCTGGCCGAGGAGACCGGCCTGATCCTGCCGCTGGGCCTGTGGGTGCTGGAAACCGCCTGCGCCCAGCTGGCGCGCTGGGCCGGGCGGCCCGGGACCCAGCACCTCACCATGGCGGTGAACCTGTCGGCCAGCCAGCTGCGCCAGCCCGGTTTCGTGGCGCAGGTGCTGGCCATCCTGCGCCGCACCGGGGCCAACCCGCGGCGGCTCAAGCTGGAGCTGACCGAGAGCCTGCTGGTGAGCGACGTGGAGACCACCATCGCCAAGATGAGCGCGCTGAAGGCGCAGGGCGTGGGTTTCTCGCTGGACGACTTCGGCACGGGCTATTCCTCGCTGGCTTACCTCAAGCGCCTGCCGCTGGACCAGCTCAAGATCGACCAGGGTTTCGTGCGCGACATCCTGGTCGACAGCAACGATGCGGCCATCGCCCGCATGGTGGTGGTGCTGGCCGAGAGCCTGGGCCTGATGGTCATCGCCGAGGGTGTGGAGTTCGAGGCGCAGCGCGATTTCCTGGACCGCCTGGGCTGCCACGCTTACCAGGGTTACCTCTTCAGCCGCCCGCTGCCGGTGGCGGAGTTCGAGGCTTTTCTGCAGCGCAGCCCCGGGGCCTGAAGGCGCGGGCCACGCCGGGGTTTTGGCGGCGTGACGTGCAAGCTTGCCCGGCTTTGCCTACACTGTTTGCGCTTTCCTGCCGCCTGTGTTTTGCGGGCGGATGCATCCACCCTCAGCGAGACAAGACCATGAAACTCTTCATCAAACCCGGCGCCTGTTCCCTTTCCCCCCACATCGTGCTCGAAGAGCTGGGCCTGAAGTACGACAGCGAAGTGGTGGACCTCAAGGCCAAGACGACGGCCTCGGGCGGTGACTACCTGGCTATCAACCCCAAGGGTTATGTGCCCGCGCTGCAGCTGGACGGCGGCGAGGTGCTGACCGAAGGCCCGGCCATCGTGCAGTACCTGGCCGACAGCCAGCCCGCCAGGAAACTGGCCCCGGCCAACGGCACGGTGGAGCGCTACCGCATGCAGAGCTGGCTGACCTTCATCGGCACCGAGCTGCACAAGCAGTTCAGCCCGCTGTTCAACCCGGCCGCGCCGCAGGAGTGGAAGGACATCTGCCGCGCCAACATCGAACGCCGCCTGGCCTATGTGAATGAGCAGCTGGCCGGCAAGGACTACCTGATGGGCAAGGACTTCAGCGTGGCCGACGCCTATCTGTACACCGTGACGCGCTGGACGAACCCCGTGAAGATCGACATCGGCGGCCTGCCCAATCTGGTGGCCTATATGGCCCGCATGTCCGCCCGCCCGGCGGTGCAGGCGGCGTTGAGGGCCGAAGGCCTGGCCTGAGAGGCCCGGGCCCCCGAGCAGGGTGAGCCGCATGCCACGCCGGCGCACTGAACGGACCACGAGCCGGCCGTGGCCGGGGGAGGAGGGCCCCCGTGCATTTGTGTTTGTGGTTTCTGCACAAAATGCCTAGAATTTAAGCAGCATGCGTTGACCTGTTTCACCCTGACCCGGAGGTGCGGTATGTACAAACAAATCTTGCTGGCATATGACGGTTCAGCCCCCGGCCAGCAGGCCCTGCTGGACAGCCATGAAATCGCGCAGTGGAGCCAGGCCGAACTGACGCTCATCGCCGTGATGCCGCTGCCCATCACCACCATGGGGCCCGAGGGCGGGGTGTACGACGACACGCTGGAGGAGAGCGAAAGGAACCGCTACCAGGCCATCCTCGACACCGGCGTGCGCAAGTTGAAAGAGGCCGGGCTGAGCGCCCGTGGTGAAGTGGTGACCGGGGACCCGGTGCGTGAGCTGGCCCGCGCGGCCACGCGCATCGGCGCCGACCTGATGGTGCTGGGGCACAAGCACCTGGACGGATGGGCGGCGCGCTGGTGGCGGGGGTCCGTCTCCAAGGCCCTGATCGAGCATGCGCCCTGCAGCGTGCTGGTGGTGATCACCCACTGAAAAGCCGGCGGCATCTTTCGCGTCCCTGGTATCGATCCAGGGCGCTCGCCCGTCCCTTGCCTGAGCTGGCCCGACCTGGCGCCGAAATGGGCGCCGATCGGGCGGTGGTTGATTTTTAATTCAAACAAACGTTAGAATGTTCGCATGAAAAAACGCGAAGTCAAAAATCTGCTCTACGAGCAGGTGGCCCGCATCGGCAAGGCCGTCTCCAGCCCCAAGCGGCTGGAGCTGCTGGAGCTGCTGGCCCAGGGGGAGAAGACGGTGGAAGTGCTGGCGACCGAGCTGAGCATCGATGTCAAGCTGGCCAGCGCGCACCTGAAGGCGCTCAAGGCCGCGCGCCTGGTGGAGCACCGGCGCGAGGGCAAGTACATGGTCTACCGCCTGAGCGGCGAAGACGTGGCCCAGCTCTGGGTCACGCTGCGCCTGGTGGCCGAGGAGCACCTGGTGGAACTGCAGCTGGCGCTGCAGAAGATGGTGGCCGCGCCAGAGCAGCTCACCCAGGCCAGTCGCAAGGAGCTGCTGGCCCAGGCCAAACGCGGCGAGATCATCATGCTGGACGTGCGGCCCGAGGAGGAATACGCCGTCGCGCACCTGCCCTATGCGCGATCCATGCCGCTGTCCGAGATCGAGCGCCGCCTGGCCGAGCTGCCCAAGGGCCGCGAGATCGTGGCCTATTGTCGCGGCCCCTTCTGCCTGTTTTCCGAGGAGGCGCAGCAGCTGCTCAAGCGCAAGGGCTACCGCGTGCGCAAGCTGCTCGACGGCGTGGCAGAGTGGCAGGCCGCCGGCATGCCGCTGGAGCGCGGCTGATTCGTGATTCATAGCTGAAGGTATGCCATGGCATCGACCCTGTTCATCCTGAAGGAGGCGCCCCACGGCAGCGGGTGCGCCTGTTCCTGCTGGCCGATGCCGTGGGCTGCGCGCGCGCCGGGCCGAAGCTGCCCGAAGGTCATTGCAACGTGGGGTTCATGCTGGGCAAGGTGGCGCGCAGCGTTCGGCCATGAATGAGCTGACCGACTGGACCGTCAAGGCCGGCAAGGTACTGGTTTTCTAGGAGAGAAACATGTTTTTCAAGCAACTGGCGACGAAGGAAGCGTCGCTGTCCTATTTCTTCGGTTGTGCCACCTATGCCAAAGCGATTGCCGTGGACGTCGTGGAGGGTGATGAACAATGGTTCATCGATGAGGCGAAGAAGGCCGGGGTGTCGATCACGCACGTGATCGACACCCACGTCCATGCCGACCACTACTCGGGCGGGCGCAAGCTGGCCGCAATGCTGGGCACCTCCTACTGCCTGCACGAGGCGGACCGCAATTTCGTGAAGTTCGACTTCGAGCCCCTGCGCGACGGCCAGAAACTGGACCTGGGCAATGTGCAGGTCGAGGTGCTGCACACGCCGGGTCACACGCCTGACAGCGTCTGCCTGCTGGTGACCGACCTTCGCCGCGGTGGCGTGCCCTGGTTCGTGGTGACGGGCGACACGCTCTTCGTCGGCGCCGTCGGCCGCCCCGACCTGGCGGGCCAGGAGCGCGTGATGGCGGGCCAGCTCTACGACTCGCTGCAGGCCAGACTGATGAGCCTTCCGGCCGACCTGGAGATCTACCCCGGCCACCAGGCCGGCAGCGCCTGTGGCGTCGGCCTGTCGGGCAAGCCGTCTTCGACCATCGGCTTCGAGAAGCGCTGGAACCCGGTGCTTTCCATGAGCCGTGAGGATTTCATCGCCGAACTCACGCGCGAGATCCCGCCGCGCCCGGCCGAAATGGACCGCATGGTCGCGGTCAATATGGCGGCCTGAACGGGCGCAATGCAAGTATTCATCGGAGCAAAGATTTGGAAACAGGTTCTGTGAACCTGCCCCTGTGGGGTGGGCTGGTACTGGGCGTGCTGCTCGGTGTGGTGCTGCAACGCAGCGGCTTCTGCGCGCGCGCCGCGCTGGCTGACGCCTTCGAGGGCAAAGACAAGGCTCGCCTGCGCTCTTTTCTGCTGGCCGTGCTCGTGACCCTGCTGGGCACGCAGCTGCTGGCCGGCTTCGGCCTCGTGCAGCTGGGCGGCACGCCCTACCTGCGGGCCAGCGTCCCGCTGCTGGGCTTGCTGATCGGTGGTCTGCTGTTTGGCGCCGGCATGATGCTGGCCGGTGGTTGCCCGAGCCGCCTCATCGTGCGCGCCGCGCAGGGGCAGGGCGCGGCGCTGTTGAGCTGGCTGGTGTTCGTGCTCGCCATCATGGCCAGCCTGGAAGGCGTGCTGGCGCCGGTGCGCGAGATGCTGAGTGGCCCGGCTGTGCAGCTGCCGGCAGCATCGCTGCCAGCCCTGTTCGGTGGTATGCCGGCCTGGCTGATCACGCTGATCCTGACCGGCGCGATCGTGCTGTTCCTGCTGCGCG
Organism: Curvibacter fontanus; assembly: GCF_054780335.1. NCBI lineage: Bacteria > Pseudomonadati > Pseudomonadota > Betaproteobacteria > Burkholderiales > Comamonadaceae > Curvibacter > Curvibacter fontanus. The sequence continues at coordinate 27,310 of NZ_BAAGWN010000001.1, read as the reverse complement.
CACCGCGCCCGTCGGCGTGGTGGGGGTGGCGCCTGCCCCTGGCCGGCGCCCTGGTCGGCCTGCTGGTGGCGGTGAGCTGGTACGTGAGCATTGCCGGCGCGGACGAGTTCGAGACACCGGTGCTCAGCTCGCTGGCCTTCGTGGCGCCGGCGCAGGACCTGCTGCGCTACGTTGCGATGGAGCGTCTGGGTTTCCCGCTCAAGTTCGGCTCCGCCTCGGTGCTGGGTGTCTTCATCGGCGCTTTCGCCAGCGCCCTGCTGGCGCGCCAGTTCGCCTGGACCGCACCCACGGGCGCGCAGATGTTGCGCAACCTGGCCGGCGCTGTGCTGATGGCCCTGGGTGGCATCCTGGCCATGGGCTGCACCATCGGCCAGGGCATGGCCGGTGTGGCCACGCTCTCGGTTTCCAGCCTGATCGTTGTGGCGGCCATGGTGCTGGGGGCCTGGCTGGCGCAGCGCACGCTGCTGCGCACGGCGAATTGAGAGGCGGCCATGAGTGAATTCACCCAGGCGCGCCACGAGGCGCAGGATGTCCTGCACGGCATCCGCCACAACCTGCCGCAGTTCCTTCATCAGCTGCTGCAGGTGCTGCTGGTGGGCCTGACCATCGGCATGACGCGCACCGTGGTGCCGGCACTGGCGAGCGAGGAGTTCGGCGTGCCCAAGGGCTCCTTCATGCTGCTGATCTCTTTTGTCGTGGCCTTCGGCTTCGTCAAGGGCACGCTCAACTTCGTGGCCGGTCGCCTGTCGGAAAACATCGGTCGCAGGAAGGTGCTGCTGCTGGGCTGGCTCAGTGCGCTGCCCATTCCCTTCATGATCCTCTGGGCGCCGAGCTGGGGCTGGATCGTCGCGGCCACGGTGCTGCTGGGCGTGAATCAGGGCTTCGCCTGGTCCATGACGCAGACCTCTAAGCTGGACCTCACGCGCCCCGAGCAGCGCGGCCTTGCCATCGGCCTGAACGAATTCGCAGGGTATGTGGGCGTGGCGATTGCCGGCATCGTCACCGGCTACCTGGCCGCGGCCTGGGGCGCACGCAACGGCCTGCTGGTCTTCGGCCTGGTGGTGATCGTCTCGGCGTTGCTGCTGACGCTGTTCTTCGTCAAGGAGACGCTGCCCTGGGCCCAGGCCGAAGGCGCACGGCATGCGGCGGGCAAGGCGGCGGGACCCGTGCCGCGCTATCCCAGGGGCGTGCCGGCCAGCCCGAGCACCTGGCAGATGTTCCAGCTCATGAGCTGGCGCGACCGCCGCCTGGCCGCGCTGTGCCAGGCCGGCCTGGTGGAGAAGTTCGTCGATGCGCTGATCTGGGTCTTCTACCCGGTGTTCCTCTACCAGCAGGGCCTGAGCCTGCCGCAGGTGGGCTGGGTCATCGGCGTCTACGGTTTTGTGTGGGGCGGCTCGCAGCTCTTCACCGGCAAGCTGTCGGACCGCATCGGTCGCCATGGGCCCAACGTGGCCGGCATGTGGCTCTGCGGCGTCGGCGTGGCCATGATGCTGCTGGGTTCCGGTGTGGCCTGGTGGTCGCTCTCGGCGGCGGTGTCGGGCCTGGGCATGGCGCTGCTGTACCCGAATCTCTCGGCCGCCGTGGCCGACATCTCGCACCCCAACTGGCGCGGCTCGGCCATCGGCATCTACCGCTTCTGGCGCGACCTGGGCTACGGCATCGGCGCGCTGGGCCTGGGCGGGGTGGCGCATTTCAGCGGCCACATGGAAGGTGCGTTCTGGTTCGTGGCCATTTCCATGATGCTGTCGGGCGGCCTGCTGTGGCTATTCGGTGAAGAAACCCACCCGCGACTGAACCCGGCCTGAATCCCGACTCTTCTGACTCAAGGACAACCGTGAAAAAACTGCTGACCCTCTCCCTGATCGCGCTGTCTGCTGGTGTCGCCGGCTTGCCGGCCCATGCCGACGACAAGGCTGTCATCGATGCCATGGAGGGCTACTTCGAATTCGTCGACTACGGCGGCGCCACCATCTTCCCCGAGCAGATTCCCGGGGGTGACTGGAAGAAGTTCTTTGTCATCGACGCGCGCGACAAGGGCCAGTTCGACAAGGGCCACATCCCCGGTGCGCTCAACATCGAATGGCGCCAGGTGCTGGCCAGGCGTAACGAGATCCCGAAGGACAAGCCGGTGCTGATCTACTGCAACCAGGGCACGCTGTCGGCCCAGGCCGGGCTGGCCCTGCGCCTGGCCGGCTACGAGAACGTGCGCATCCTGCAGGGTGGCATGAGCGAGTGGCAGGCCAAGGGCGGCTTCGAAGCGTCGGCCAAGGCCAACGGCGCGCCCAAGCACTGATACACGACTTCGCGTTCAAAGATAGTCCCGTTCGCCCTGAGCCTGTCGAAGGGCTGCAGGGGCTTCGACAGGCTCAGCCCGAACGGTTCTTGTTGAATGAGCGCAGTCGGTATCAAGCCCGCTCGTACAGCGTCACCACACAGGCCCCGCCCAGGCCCAGGTTGTGCTGCAGGGCCAGGCGCGCATCATTCACCTGGCGTGCGCCGGCCTGGCCGCGCAGCTGTTGCACGAGCTCCATGCATTGCGCCAGGCCCGTGGCGCCCAGCGGATGGCCCTTGCTGAGCAGGCCGCCCGAGGGGTTGGTGACGAACTGGCCGCCATAGCTGTTGTCGCCATCCATCACGAACTTCTCCGCGCCGCCCTCGGGGCACAGGCCCAGGGCTTCGTAGCTGATGAGTTCGTTCTGCGCGAAGCAGTCGTGCAGTTCCACCACGTCCACGTCCTGCGGGGAAACACCAGCCTGTTCGTAGACCTGGCGCGCGGCCTCCTTCGCCATCGAGAAACCGACCACTTCGCGCATGTCGCGCGCGTCGAAGCTGCGCGCGGTGTCGGTTGTCATGGCCTGGGCGCGGATGCGCACCGAGCGGTCCAGGCCGTGTTTCTGTGCGAAGGCGTCGGAGCAGATCACGGCTGCGGCGGCGCCGCAGGTGGGCGGGCAGGCCATCAGGCGCGTCATGACGCCGTTCCACAGCATGGGCGCGGCCATCACGTCCTCGGTTGACACTTCCTTGCGGAACAGGGCCAGCGGGTTGTGCGCGGCGTGGCGGCTGGCCTTGGCGCGGATGGCGGCGAAGGTTTCCAGCTTCGTGCCGTACTGCTGCATGTGGGCCAGGCCGGCGCCGCCGAAATAGCGCAGGGCCAGCGGGATTTCGGCGTGGCCCACGAGTTCCTCGGTGGCAGTGTCGAAGCGGTCGAAGGGCGAGGGCCGGTCGTTGAAGACCGCGCCCAGGGCGCCGGGGCTCATGTGCTCGAAACCCAGGGCCAGCACGCAGTCCGCCGCGCCGCTGGCCACGGCCTGGCGGGCCAGGAAGAGGGCGGTGGAGCCGGTGGAGCAGTTGTTGTTGACGTTGACGATGGGGATGCCGCTCATGCCCACTTCGTAGAGCGCGCGCTGGCCGGCGGTGGAGTCGCCGTAGACGTAGCCCACATAGGCCTGCTGGATCTGCGCGTAGTCCAGGCCGGCGTCGGCCAGGGCGGCGCGTGTGGCCTCGGCGGCCATTTCGGGGTAGGGGCGGTTGGCGCCTGGCTTGGCAAAAGCGATCATGCCGACACCGGTGACCAGGACGTTGCGGGACATGGGGAGCTCCACAGATTTGCAATCTGCCAGCTTAGCACCGGCGTTGCAGTGTTCAGGCCGCCAGGGTTCGACGCCGGTGTCCACGGCCAGCGCCGGGGCTCCTGCGGGCCCCGGTCGATCGCGACTTACTCGGGCTTGATGTCGGCCTTCTTGACCACCATGCCCCAGGTGTCGTACTCGCGCTGCATGTAGGCGGCGAGTTCGGCCGGGGTGCCGGGGCTGGGCGACAGGCCCTTGAGCTCAAGTTCCTTCACGACGGCGGGGTCCTTCAGGATCTTGACCAGCACCTGGTTGAGGCGGGTCACCACGGCCTTGGGCGTCTTGGCCGGCACCACATAGGCGTACCAGTTGAGCGTGTCGAAGCCGGGGTAGCCCTGCTCGGCCACGGTGGGAACGTCGGGCATCAGCGGGTCACGCTTGAGGCCGGTGGTGGCCAGGGCGCGCACCTTGCCGGTCTTGATGTGCGGGCCGGCCGTGGGCGGCGTGGCCATGAAGGAATCGACCTCGCCGCCAAGCAAGCCCAGCATGGCCGGGCCGCCGCCCTTGTAGGCGATGTGGGTGATATCGATGTCGGCCTTGATCTTGAGCAGCTCGCCCGCCAGGTGGCCGGCGCCGCCGATGCCGGGCGAGGCATAGGTCAGCTTGCCGGGCTGGGCCTTGGCCAGCTTCACGAAGTCGGCCAGGTTTTTCACCGGCAGGTCGGGTTTGACCACCAGCACGTTGGAGAAGACCACGGCCATCGTGACCGGAGCGAAGTCCTGCAGCGGCTTGTAGGGCAGCTTGGCGTTCATGTGCGGGGCGACGGTGAGCGACCCCACGCTGCCCAGCAGCAGGGTGTGGCCGTCGGCCTCGGCGCGCGCCACGAAATCGGTGGCGATGTTGCCGCCGGCGCCGGCCTTGTTGTCCACCACCACGTTCTGCTTGAGCTCGTCGCCCAGGTGCTTGGCGATGATGCGGGCCACGGCGTCGGTGGCGCCGCCGGGAGCGAAGCCCACCACCATGGTGAGGGGTTTGGTCGGCCAGTTGCTCTGGGCCATGGCTGGGGCCGTGACAAGCAATGCACCCAGGGCGAGTGCGAGCGTCTTGAATTTCATGAAATCTCCTCGAGAGTACGGGGCCCGCCGCCGGCGGGCAGATGCAATCCAGGAGTATAGGAAGCGGGGCCGGCCAGCCGTCCTTGGTTTTTACGTAGTGGGCGATCAGAAAAAATGATGGCCCCATGGCTGAGACCGTGAACAGGCTCTTGGGCGATTACCAGCGCAGGCCCAGCTTCACACCCCAGGAGGTGGTGTTCCCGGTCTTGTCGCCTTCGAAGGTCAGGTTGAGCAGGCCCAGGCTCATGCTGGCGCCGGCGAAGAGTTTGCCCTGGTTGAAGCTCTCCCCGGCCAGGCTGCCGGCATTGGGCGAGCTATTGACCCAGACCTGGCCTGCCCCGACATAAGGCGTGAGCATGGCGAAGCCCTTGGAGATGGAGACGTCCAGGCTGCGCGTGCTCAGTGCCAGCTGATCGGAGCCGCTCATGCGGGTCAGGGCCCCGCGTACGCCGATGGCGGGCGTGGCCACGCCGCCTTTGAGCAGCGCGTAGCGCAGTTCGCCCCCGGTCACGGTGGTGCCCAGGGACGGAACGCTGGCGACGAAGGCGCCGATATCAAAGCCCAGGGGCAGGCCCTTGTGCAGATTCAGCCGGGTGGTCAGCAGGGTGTCCAGGGAACCGAGGCTGGCGCCCGCCTTGGAGAGGGCGGCGGCGCTGCGCGAGACGTCGGTGCCGGTGACGGCCACGCCGATGTCGAAGCCGGTGATGCCCTGGTCTTCGGTCGGCAGCAGCGGCTTGTAGCTCAAGGCCGCGCCGAGGTCTTCGGAGGCCGTGCGTAACTCGGCCTGCGTCAGCGTGCCGAGCGAGGAGAGGTTACCAGCCTGGGCGGTCTGGGCCAGCAGCGTGGCGAGGGCCAGCAGGTGAAGGACTTTTTTCATGGGATGCCTGGCGGTGGTTTGTGACGACGTGAGTATCGCAGGATGAGCGAAGCCAGTGTTTCAAGGCGTATCGTCCGCGCGTCGGTTCGCCTTGGCTTTCCTTGGGCTGTTGCTTTGCGGCGACCGTGGCAACAAAAAAGACCGCCGAGGCGGTCTTGTCCGGTTCATGGGGAGCCGTTCAGCGCACGACCATGAGCGTGAAGGGGTAGACGTAGGCCTGCAGCGTCACCAGGATGCCGACCAGGCAGGCCAGCGCGATGGAGTGGAAGAACACATAGCGCAGGATGTCGCCTTCGTGGTTGAACCAGCGGGTGGCGGTGGAGGCCACCACGATGGACTGCGCGTCGATCATCTTGCCCATGACGCCGCCCGAGCTGTTGGCCGCGCCCATCAGGTTGGGTGACAGCCCCAGCTGTTCGGAGGCCACCTTCTGCATGCCGCCGAACAGCACGTTGGAGGCGGTGTCGGAACCCGTGAGCGCCACGCCCAGCCAGCCCATCAGCGTGCCGAAGAAGGGGTAGAACACGCCGGTGGCCGCGAAGGCGAGACCCAGCGTGGTGTCCAGGCCGGAGTAGCGCGTCAGCGTGCCCAGGGCCAGCATCAGCACGATGGTGATCAGCGAGTACTTCACCAGCCAGATGGTCTTGCCGTAGGCCTTGAGCAGGGCCGGGATGCCGTAACCCATGGTCAGACCGCCCACCACGGCCGCCAGCAGGATGCCGGAGCCGGTGGCCGAGAGCAGGTTGAGCACGTATTCGGCACCTTCGGTTGTCGGGGTGGGTACCACCGGCGGCATCTTTTCGATCAGCTTGTGCAGGCCTTCGATGGCGAACTTGGGGCTGAAGAGGGTGTTGAGGAAGTTCTTGACGACCGGCAGACCCCAGATGAAGACGAAGACCGTCAGGATGACCCAAGGGGTCCAGGCCTTGATCACGGTGGCGCGGTCGTGTTTGGCCGGTGGCTGCGCGGTGTGGCCTGCCCCACCGTCTTTTTCATGCCCCTTGAGCGAGACCGAGGTCCAGATCTCGGAGGGTTTCCAGACACGCAGGAACAGCACCAGCGCGCTCATGGAGCACAGGGCGGCGATCACGTCGACCAGCTCGGGGCCCATGTAGTTGGACACCAGGAACTGCGGGATGGCGAAGCTCACGCCCGTGACCAGGATGGCGGGCCAGATCTGCTTCATGCCGCGCCAGCCGGCGAAGGCCCAGATCAGCCAGAACGGCACCAGCAGCGAGAAGAAGGGCAACTGGCGGCCGATCATGGCCGACACGGCCATCACGTCGTAGCCGTGCACCTTGGCCAGCGTGATGACCGGGGTGCCCAGCGCGCCGTAGGCCACGGGTGCGGTGTTGGCGATCAGGCTCAGGCCCGAGGCGGCCAAAGGCGAGAAGCCCAGACCGATCAGGATGGCCGCCGTCACGGCCACCGGTGTGCCGAAGCCGGCCGCGCCCTCGAAGAAGGCGCCGAAGGCGAAGGCGATCAGCAGCAGTTGCAGGCGGCGGTCCTCGGTGATGCCGGCGATCGAATCCTGCAACACCTTGAAGCTGCCGTTCTGTTCGGTGAGCTGGTGCAGGAAGATGATGTTGAGCACGATCCAGCCGATCGGCAGCAGGCCCGTGAGGCCGCCCAGGATGGCGGCCTTGCCGGCCATCTCGCCCGGCATGCCAAACACGAAGACCGCGATGATCAAAGCGCTGGCCAGACCTGCGGCGGCGGCGATGTGCGCCTTGAGGTGCAGGAAGCCCAGACCGACCAGCATCACCACCACCGGCACCGCCGCCAGCAGGGTGGACAGGGCCATATTGCCCATGGGGTTGTATGCCTGTTGCCAAACCATATTTTTGCTCCTGGATCTGTGGATGGGCATGCGTCCGGTGTCCGGTCCGCAAAGTTGAACGGGTGACAGGGCGCAGTCACGCCATATGCCACATCGTCTGCGCGTGGATTCTAGAGGGCAAACGCGAGTCAGCCTGTGGTCAGCTGCTTGTCAGTTTGCGTTGGCTTTCGAAGTGGCGCGCCTGCCCGGTGACCGGGTCGGTGAAGGCGATGCCACGCGCCAGCAGTTGCAGGGGGCGGCCAAAATCGTGCTCGATAGGGCCCGGGCCATGCACGACCTCCGGGTAGAACAGATCGCCCATGATGGGGCGGCCCAGCGCGTTCATGTGCACCCGCAATTGATGCGTCTTGCCGCTGCGCGGGTACAGGCGGTAGCGCGCCCACGCGCCCAGGGGCTCGATCAGCTCGATACGGGTTTCGCTGTTGGGCTCGCCGGCCAGTTCACGCTGGCGAAAGAAAAACTCATCTTCCACGATACGGCTGCGGTACACGGGGGGCAGCGGCAGGTCAGCCCGCAAGGGGGCGATGGCCTCATAGACTTTTTCCACGCGCTGCTCGCGGAACAGGGTCTGGTAGGCGCCGCGGTCCTGCGCGCGCACGCTGAACACCACCAGGCCGGCGGTCTCGCGGTCGATGCGGTGTATGGGGCTCAGGGTCTCGATGCCGGTGCGGCGTTTGAGGCGCACCAGCAGGGTCTGCTGCACGTAACGGCCGGTGGGCGTGACGGGCAGGAAGTGCGGCTTGTCGGCGACCAGCAGGTGCGCGTCCTGGTAGAGGATGGCTTCCTCGAAGGGGATGAGGGGCTCGGTTTCGAGTTCGCGGTAGTAATAGACGCGGGTGCCGGGGGCAAAGGGCGCGTCGGGCCGCAACGGGGTACCTTGCTCATCGAGTACGCAACCCTGGGCCATGCGCTGCATCCATTGCACGCTGCTGACGGCAGGCAGGCGTTCGGCCAGGAAGTCGATCAGCCGCAGCCAGGGACCGTGGGGCAGGGCCACGCAACTGGCGCTCACCCCCTCGACCATGGGCGGCTTGTGACGGTGTGGTGGGCGGCTCATGGCCGGGGCCGGTTCAGGTCCGGATAAAGACCAGATCCCAGACGCCGTGGCCCAGGCGCAGGCCGCGTTTCTCGAACTTGGTCAGGGGGCGGTATTCGGGCTTGGGGGCATAAGCCTCGGCGCTGTTCTTCAGCAGCGGCTCGGCGCCCAGCACTTCCAGCATCTGCCGGGCATAGGGTTCCCAGTCGGTGGCGCAGTGCAGGTAGCCCCCGGGTTTGAGGCGCGCGGCCAGCTTGGCCACCAGGGGCGCCTGCAAGAGGCGGCGCTTGTGGTGCTTGGTCTTGTGCCAGGGGTCGGGGAAAAAGATGTGCACGCCGTCCAGGCTCTGCTCGGGCAGCATGTGGTCCAGCACCTCGACGGCATCGTGCTGCAGGATGCGCAGGTTGGTGAGTTCACGTTCGCCGATGTGCTTGAGCAGGGCGCCGACGCCGGGTTCGTGCACCTCGCAGCCCAGGAAGTTCTTCTCGCGCATCAGGTCGGCGATGTGCGCCGTGGCGTCGCCCATGCCGAAGCCGATCTCCAGGACCAGCGGGCGGTTTGCGGCCTCGGCGCCGAAAGCAGCCAGGCGGTCCAGCGGCGCGGCCGTGTAGGGCAACACAAAACGCGGGCCATAGAGCTCGAAGGCCTTGGCCTGACCCGTGGTGGTGCGGCCGGCGCGTTTGACGAAACTCTTGATGGTCTTGGGGAAATCGACGCCGGGCGGCGGCAGGCGGCGCCGGTCTTTGGGCGGGGTTGACGCGGCTGCGTCCTGTTCGGGGGGCTTGGGGGTATCGGTCACGGACCGATTTTACTTGGCGGTCCCCAGGTGGCGGCCCATTGCGCCGTCGCGGCAGCCAGCCAGTCGCCCACACTGGCGCCCGTCACCCGCAGGCCCAGCACGGCGCCAGCCGCGTTCAGCGCGGCCAGCGGGTTCCGCGTGTCCAGCGCCTGCGCACCGTTCTGCTTGCTGAGTTTCTCGCCGTTCGCGCCCAGCACCAGCGCGGTGTGCAGGTAAGCCGGGGTGGGCAGGCCCAGGGCGCCTTGCAACAGGATCTGCCGTGCGGTGTTGTCGCTCAGGTCTGCGCCGCGCACGATGTGCGTGATGCCCTGGGCCCCATCGTCCACCACCACGGCCAGCTGGTAGGCAAAGCAGCCGTCGGCGCGCTTGAGCACGAAATCGCCCACCTCGGTTTCCACGTCCTGCGCCTGCGGGCCCAGTCGGCGGTCGGTCCAGGGCAGGGCGCCGGCGTTCACACGCAGGCGCCAGGCTCGCGCCGGCCTGCCCTGCAGGCCGTGACGGCAGGTGCCGGGGTAGACCCGCTCGCCGTGGCGGGGCTTCTCACGCCCCAGGCGCGACAGTTCGTTCTCGATGTCCCTGCGTGAACAGGCGCAGGGATAGGCCAGGCCGCGTGTGGCCAGGTTGTCGAGGGTTTGCTGATAAAGCGCGCTGCGTTGCGACTGGTAGGTCGGTGGTTCGTCGGGGTGCAGCCCGCAGTCGGCAAGCTGCCGCAGCATGGTCAGGTCGGCCCCGGGGATGCAGCGCGGCAGGTCCACATCCTCGATGCGCACCAGCCAGCGCCCGCCGTGGGCGCGCGCATCGAGCCAGCTCGCCAGCGCCGCCACCAGCGAACCGGCGTGCAGCGGGCCGGTGGGTGAGGGCGCGAAGCGGCCGATGTACTCAGTCACGGTGTGCAAAAGAGGCATGACGGCATGCATCCGTTCGCGTTGAGCTTGGCCTGTCCTGAGCTTGTCGACGGGGCGAAACGCTCAGCCGATCTGCGGCGGGACTTCGACAGGCTCGGTCCGAACGGATTCAGCAGACTTTCAGCGCCAGTTCCAGTCCGGAGATGAAAGCGTCCTCGACGCGGTGACCCAGGCACCAGTCGCCGCAGACGCCGATGCGCGAGGCCGGCTCCCACAGATGGCTCTGGTTCAGCGCTTCGAGGGTCTGCGCGTAGTGCCAGCGGTGCACGGTGGCGTAGCTGGGTTCGGCGCGGATGCCCGTCACTTCGGCAAAGGCCTTGAGCAGCTTGGACTGCACGCGATCGGCGTCGTCGTTGAGGTGCTCCTGCGACCAGGCCGGGCTGGCCTGCACGGTCCAGCGTTCAACCGGGCCGCGCTGCGGTTTGCTCGATTCACGCGCCAGCCAGGCGATGCGGTGGTGCGTGCTGCGCGCCGCATTCCACTGGGGCCCGAATGCGGACATGCCGGGTTGCATGGCCTGCGGAAAGGCCACCATCAGCGTCCAGCAGGGGGCGACCTGGACGCCCGCGATGCGCTCGGCCAGGGTCGGCGCCTGCTTCGAATGCCGCAGCAGTTCGTGGGCCTGCACGCTGGGCATGGCCAGCAGCACGCCGTCGAAGCCGGAGTGCACATGGCGGCTGTCGTCCAGGCCCTCGGTCTGCAGTTGCCAGCGGCGCTCGTTGAGCGCATCACGCTCGATCTTGACCACGCGGGTCTGCAGTTCCACGGCGCCGGCGTTCAGCAGGGGCTGGGCCCAGCGGCGCACCAGCGCATTCATGCCGGGGGCGGCCACCCAGTGCTGCTCGCGTGTCGGCAGCGGGGCGGCCACGACACGGCCCAGGGGGTCGAGCACGCGCACGGCGTTGGCGCTCCAGGGCCGGCACAGGCCGGGCACGGTTTCCAGCGCGCGGGCGAACAGGGGGTTGCGCACCGTGAAGTACTGGGTGCCGTGGTCGAAGCTGCCGAACTCGGTGTCGCGCGTGGCCATGCGGCCGCCCGCACCGCGGCTTTTCTCGAACAGCGTGACCTTGTGGCCGGCCTGCACCAGGGTGCGGGCGCAGGCCACGCCGGCCATGCCGGCGCCGATGACGGCGTAGTGTTGCGCGGATTTCATGTCAGCAGTCTCCGTTCTTGTGTGTCTGGTTTTCTTGGCAGCGTCACTTCCACTGTACCGGACCCAGCAATGCGCTTCGGGTCGCAGGACTTTCCAGCTGCTTGAGCCACCATTGCAGGGCACGACCCTGGCTGCTCTTGCTGCCGCCGCGCCAGGCGTAGCTCACCCGTATGACGCGCGGCGGGCGCTCGGTCTTTTTCACCACCAGGCGGCCGGCCTCGAGGTGCGGGCGCGCCAGGCATTCGGGCACGAAGCCGCCGCCCAGGCCACGCAACTGGGCGTCGAGCTTGGCCTGCATGCTGGCCACGGTGAAGACGTCCTGCCCGGCCAGCAGGCCGATGGTCACGCCGCCGCCGCGTTGCACGGAATCGGCCACCGCCACCGCGCGATGCCGCAGCAGCAGTTCGTCGCCCAGGGGTTCGGGCGCGGCGGCCAGCGGGTGGTGCGGCGCCACAACGTAGATGAAGGTCACCATGCCCATGGCCTTGCCGTGCACGCCGGCGCTGGTGGTGGGCTCCAGGGCCACGCCGAGGGCCAGGTCGGCCTGGCCGGCGGTCAGCGCCTCCAGCGTGCCCGAAAGGGTTTCCTCGCGCAGCTTCAGGCGCGTGGGCGACTGCAGCTGGAAAAAACTTTCGCACAGCTCCATCACCGTGGTGCGGTTGACGATGCCGTCCAGCGCCACCGTGAACTGCGATTCCCAGCCCGTGGCCACGCGTTTGACCCGGTTGGCCACGGCGTCGATCTCGGTCAGCAGGCGCTGGCCTTCGCGCAGCAGCTCGGCGCCGGCGGCGGTGAGCCTGGCCTGGCGCGAGCTGCGGTCATAGAGCAGCACGTCCAGCGCGTCCTCGATCTGGCGCACGCGGTAGGTGAGGGCGCTGGGCACCACGCCCAGTTGACGCGCGGCGGCGGCAAAGCTGCCGGCGCCTTCGATGGCCTGCAGCATGGCGAGCGCGTCGGGGGTCAGGACATCGCGGGCGGTTTGCATGCTGGGGCTATTTTATTTCAAATCATTTGAATGATGCCATCAAAGCACATGGACTGCAAAACCGCAGGCGGCGTCTAAAGTTCATCCCATCGTGAGCAGTTTCTTGAACCAGGAGCACACACCATGCTGACTCTCCGCAAATCACAGGACCGCGGCTACGCCGATCACGGCTGGCTCAAGTCCTTCCACAGTTTTTCCTTTGCCGGCTATTACGATCCCCAGCACATGGGTTGGGGCAATCTGCGCGTGATCAACGAGGACCGTATCGCCCCGGGCACCGGCTTCGGCACGCACGGGCACCGCGACATGGAGATCATCAGCTACGTGCTTTCGGGTGAGCTCGCGCACAAGGACAATATGGGCAACGGCCGTGCCATCCCGCCCGGTGATGTGCAGCGCATGAGCGCCGGCAACGGCGTGATGCACAGCGAGTACAACCACGCGCCGAAGGACACCACGCACTTCTTCCAGATCTGGATCCAGCCCAATGTGACAGGCATCCCGGCCAGCTACGAACAGAAAACCTTTGCCACGCCCGAAAAACGCGGTGCGCTGCGCCTGGTGGCCTCGCCTGACGGCGCTGACGGCTCGGTGTTGCTGCATGCCGACGCGCGGCTGTACGCCGGTTTGTTCGATGGCGACGAATCTGCCACACTGCCGCTGGACCCCGCGCGCAAGAGCTATGTGCATCTGGTGCGGGGCGAACTGGAAGTCAATGGTCAGCCCCTGGCCGCCGGGGATGCGGCCCTGATCGACCAGGAGAAGCAATTGGCGTTGAGAGCAGGCAAAAACGCCGAAGTGCTGGTCTTTGACCTGAGTGCCTGAGTTTAGGGCCTGTTCACACTAATTTCTTAAGATGCGTTGCGGATCAAAAAAATCATGCGGTAGGCGCGTGGACGCCGCCGGGGTAGGCCCCCGGCAAGTCCGCGCAACACCCCGCATGGCTTTTTTGGCCGCAACCCGAAGGGAACGGGGTGCAAACGACGCCACTCGTTGTTGCACTCCTCACCCAGACCACCAGTCTGGGATTCGTCGTGCGCCTAGATTGGCGCCGTTTGCACCCTGTTCGCACTTGAGAAATTAGTGTGAGCAGGCCCTGGTTTTCATACAACCGTTCAAGGAGTACCCATGTTTCAGCAATACCAAAACCCCCTGGCCCTGATTGCCCGCATCCTGCTGGCGCTGCTGTTCCTGATTGCCGGTTTCGGCAAGATCGGCGGCTTTGCCGGCACGGCTGGCTACATCGCTTCCAAAGGGCTGCCGCTGCCTGAACTGGGCGCGGCGATTGCCGTCATCGTCGAGTTCGGCGGCGCGCTGGCCCTGATCGCCGGTTTCCAGACGCGCATCGTGGCGCTGGTGATGGCGGTGTTCACCATCGCCACCGGTGTGATCTTCCACAACTACTGGGCCATGCCGGCTGATCAGGTGATGGTCAACCAGATCATGTTCATGAAGAACCTGTCGATTGCCGGCGGTCTGCTCATGCTGAGCGCCTTTGGCGCCGGTAGCCTGAGCCTGGACGCCAAGCGCAAGGCCTGAACGGCCTCACCTCACCCCTCCCGATTCTCCGTGCTTCCCTGACCCCGGCGCTGCCGGGGCGGGAGGGGTTTTGCCGGAATTTCGTTAGCCCCTTTTTATTGGAGACAGGTCATGAGCAAGGTCGTTGTTGTTTTTCATTCGGGTTATGGCCATACCCAGCGTCTGGCCCAGGCTGTGGCCGAGGGCGCTGGCGCCGAGCTGCTCGCCATCGACGCCGATGGCAACCTGCCCGAGGCCGGCTGGGAGACGCTGGCCGCAGCCGATGCCATCATCATGGGCAGCCCGACCTATATGGGCAGCGTGAGCTGGCAGTTCAAGAAATTCGCCGATGCCTCCAGCAAGCCCTGGTACACCCAGGTCTGGAAGGACAAGGTGTTCGCGGGCTTCACCAACAGCTCCAACGTCAACGGCGACAAGGCCTCGACCCTGGGCTATCTGCACACCCTGGCCATGCAGCACGGCGGCATCTGGGTGGGCCTGGGCCTGGCGTACCACAACACCAAGGACTCCAGGCGCAGCGATGTGAACTACCTCGCCGCCAATGCCGGCCTGATGGGGCAGACGGCCTCCGACGCTGCGGCCGAGAAGGCCGATGCCGGCGACCTGGAGACCGCCCGCCTGTTCGGCCAGCGCGTGGCCGGTGTGGCGGCCAAGTTGCGCGGCTGATCCGGCTGCCGGCTGCTGCTAGAGTCAGGCTCCAGAAGGAGAGCCCCACCATGAGCACCCCAGCGCGCATCCTCACCGGTCACCAGAAGGATCTGGGCGGGGGCTTCCAGGTGCGGCGCCTGCTGCCGGCCGCGGCACAGCGCGCGGTCGGGCCCTTCATCTTCTTCGACCACTTCGGTCCCGCGCTGGAAACGCCGCAGAGCGAGCACGATGTGCGGCCGCACCCGCACATCGGCCTGGCCACCGTGACCTATCTGTTCGAAGGCGCCATGATGCACCGCGACAGCATCGGTTCGGCGCAGCTGATCGAGCCCGGCGCCATCAACTGGATGACGGCCGGGCGCGGCATCGTGCATTCCGAGCGTCGCCCTGAATCGCTGCGCGGGCGCTCCTACGTCAACCACGGCCTGCAGCTCTGGGTGGCCCTGCCGCGCGAGCACGAGGAGACCGAACCGGCCTTCGAGCACACGCCGGCTTCGGCCATCCCCGAAGGACGGGCGGGGGATGCGACGGTGCGGGTGCTGGTGGGGGAGGCCTTCGGGCTGCGTTCGCCGGTGCGCACCCTCTCGCCCACGCTCTATCTCGACGTGCAACTGCCGGCCGGTGGCCGTCTGGTTCTGCCCCCGCTGGCAGCTGAACAGGCGGTCTACCTTGTGCAGGGCGCACTGACACTGGATGGCCAGCCGCTGGCAGCGCAGCAGATGGCCGTGCCGGGTCAGGACACCGTCACCCTGTCCGCTGCAGAGCCTGCCCGTCTGGTGGTGGTCGGCGGGGCCGCGCTCGATGCACCGCGCCATATGTGGTGGAACTTCGTCTCCAGCCGCAAGGAGCGCATCGTCGAGGCCGCCGAGACCTGGGAGGCGCAGCGCCTGGGTCAGGTGCCGGGCGAGACCGAGTTCATTCCCCTGCCCGAGCGGCGCTTCCTGCCCTGATCAGCGAGGAGCCGCCAGGGCCTCCGGGTGCAGCTTGTGCACCAGGGCGACCAGGTCTTCGAGCGCCTGGGGCCGGGCGTAGAAATAACCCTGGAACAGGCGGCAGCCCTGCTGCTGCAGGATGTCGCGCTGGGCCCCGCTTTCCACGCCTTCGGCAATCACCTCCAGGCCCAGGCTCTGGCCCAGGGCGATGATGGTCTGGGTGATGGCGACGTCGTTGGGGTCGGTCTGCAAATCGCGCACGAAGGAGGCGTCGATCTTGAGCTGCTGGATGGGCAGGCGCTTGAGGTAGCTCAGCGAGGAATAACCGGTGCCGAAATCGTCGAGCGCGAACTGCACACCCAGCGCCACCAGCCGGCGCATCTTGTCGCTGGCGTCGTCGATGCTGTGCGCCAGCACGCTTTCGGTCAGTTCCAGCTGCAGCCGGCTGGCATCGGCGCCGGTGGCCATGAGCACCGAGGTCACGCTTTCCACGAAATTGGCCTGCAGGATCTGGTGCGCGCACAGGTTGACCGAGATCACCAGCTCACCGAGCACCGGCTGGCCGCGCCAGCGCTCGATCTGATGGCAGACCTGCTCCAGCACCCACTGGCCCAGCGGCAGGATCAGTCCGGTTTCCTCGGCCAGGGCGATGAACTGCCCCGGCATGACCAGGCCGCGCTCGGGATGCAACCAGCGCACCAGGGCTTCGGCGCCCACCATGCGGCCTGCGCTGTCGAACTGCGGCTGGTAAAACACGCGGAACTGGTGCTGGGCCAGGGCCTGGTACAGGTCTGCCTCCAGGGCCACGCGCTGGCTGAGCTGCACGGCGATCTCGTGGTCGAAGAAACGGATGGCATTGCGTCCACCGGCCTTGGCCTGGTACATGGCCATGTCCGCGCGCTTGAGCAACTCATCCGCACCGGTGTCCGGGCCGTCGAACAGCGCCACGCCGATGCTGACCGACATCTGGTGGTACTGGCTGTCGATGCCGAAGGGCTCGCGCATGCTGTGGCGCAGTTTTTCGGCCAGTTCGCGCGCCTGCTGGCCGGCGCGCTCGGGGTCGGCGTCGAGCCGTTCCAGCAAGACCGCGAACTCATCGCCGCCGGTGTGCGCGATCAGCCCCTGCTCGCCGACGATGCGCAGCATGCGCCCGGCCACGGCCTGCAGCAGCGCGTCGCCGACCTTGTGGCCCAGCGTGTCGTTGAGCTGCTTGAAGTGGTCCAGGTCGGAGAACAGCAGGGCGCCACGGCTGCTGCCGTTGTGGCGCCCCAGCTCTTCCTGCAAGCGCTCGAACAGCAGACGGCGGTTGGGCAGGCCGGTGAGGGCGTCGTGGTAGGCCAGCTGGTAGATGTGCTCGCTGTGGGCCTTGCGCTCGGAGATGTCGGAGAAAACGGTCACGCTGCGCACGAAGCGCTCATTGCGGCGCATCGGCCGGCTGCTGACTTCCACCGGGAAGGACTTGCCGCTGGCGTTGACGAAAAGGTTTTCGCCTTCGTACGGCTGTTGCCAGCGCTGCGGATCGAGCAGGGGGTTCGCGCCCGGGGGCTGGGGTGCGACGATCATGGGCAGCAGCCGCCGGCCCAGCAGGGCCTCGCGCTGGTAACCCAGCAGGCGGCAGGCGGCGCGATTGACGTAGGTGACGATGCCATGGCGATCGAGCACGAACATGCCTTCGCCCATGGCGTTGCTGAAAGAGGCCATGCGCTGGCGCAACCAGGTCTCGCGCAGCGCCATGAGCAGCATGAGCAGCAGGGTCAGCGTGGCGCTGGCGATCAGCAGGCGGTACTGGTGCCAGATGTCGGACCAGTTGACCGGCTGGGGCCGGTCGAAAGGCGGAAGGCGCATTTCACGCATCAGGGTGCGCACCGGTTCGTAGTCGGCCGGGGTGACAAAACCGTACAGCCCCATGCGACGCGCCAGTTCGCTGCCGTGCGGCAGCGAGAGCAGCGCCCCGGCCACACGCACGGAGATGCCTTCGCCCAGATGCGGCATGGCCACCACCGGCCACTGCGGGTAGAGGCGGGTGGAGAGGGCAAAGGGGTAACCCGGGTAGCCCTGCGCGTTCAACACCTTGACCTGGCGCAGGTCGAGCTGGCCTTCGCGCGCCATGTTTTCGATCAGGCCGGTGCGCACGTAGGCCGCGTCGGCGTGGCGGTCCACCACGGCCTGCACGGTCAGGTCCTGCGGTGCACCGGTCTCCAGGTATTCCAGGGACCTGACCCCGGCACGCGCCAGCTCGGCGGCCTGGAGCTGGAAGGCGCCGAAAGACATCTGGTTGGGTACGGCGATGCGCTTGTTCTGCAGGTTGCGCAGTTCCATGAGGTCCGGGCGGTCGCTGCGGGTCAGGATCACCCCGCCCATGGCCCGCACGGGCCGGCCCTGATCGAGTTCGATCAGGGTGGCCAGGGGCGAGGACAGGCCGTTCTCGTGCACCAGGCGCACGTACTCGGCGGGCTGGGTGATGAGCAGGTCCACGGACTGCTGGCGCATGGCTTCCTGCTGCTCCGGGTAGTTGTAGATGCGCAGCACGAAGCGCACCTCGGGCACGCTGCGGTTGAGGTAATCGGCCAGCGGACGCCACTGGGCTTCGGCCATGGCCTTGGGGCGGAAGGACAGCACGCCCACGTTGACGACGGTCTCCTGCGACCAGACCGTCTGCGCAGCCAGCAGCAGAGCGATCGGGGCGCTCCACCAGGCAGACGGGCGCGGACGTGGTGTCATGACGTGGGCAGGTAGAGGCTGGACAGCAGCCGCTCGGTGTTGACGGGTTTCTGCAGCAGACCGGCCTGCTGCAGGATGGGCGAGAGCCGGTGGACCGCTTTCAGCAGGGCGCTGTCCGTCCCCGCGAGATAACTCAGATTGCCGATGCGGTCTGGAAGTTCCAGTCCGCGCAGCGAGTTGATCAGGCCTTCGGCGCTGACCTGCAGCCGCGGGGCCACGCGGTAGGCGGCGTCCCAGGGGTTTTGCCGCAGGTAGGTCAGGGCCTTGAAATACGCCGCCAGGCAGGCGCGCAGCCCGTCCGCGTGGCGGTCCAGCACCTCACTGCGCATGGCCAGCACGTCGAAGATGGTGTTGGGCAGCTGGCGTGTGCTCAGCAGGAGGCGCGCACCGCGCGCAAGCAGCCTTCCGGCCAGGGGTTCGTAGGTGATGAGGGCATCGATGTGGTTGCGGTCCCAGGCGGTCTCGTGCTCGTCGTAGGGGATGGGCTGTACTGAGACATCCTTGCGTTGCAGTCCGGCCTTCTCCAGGATCAGCGTCAGCATCAGGGCGCCCAGGGTCGAGTCCTCCACGCCCACGCGCTGGTTGCGTAAGGCCGCCAGGTCGCGCATGCCGGGGCGGGCCAGCAGCATGTCGGCGCTGCGCGAGACGTCAAACACCAGCACGATCTGCAAGGCAACGCCCTGGTCGCGCAAGCGCAGGACTTCGTCCAGTGTGAGCATGACACCGTCCACCCGGCCGTCGTAGGTGAGCTGGATCGACTCCTGCGCGGTGTTGGATTCCTGCAATTCGACACCGGGGGGCATATAGCCCAGTGTGCGCGCCAGGAACATGGGTTCGTAGCCGGGCCAGGGCTGGCCCACCAGCCGCATCGGCTCCTTTCGGTCACCGCAGGCGCCCAGGACCCAGGGCAGCAGCGCGCCGGCCAGCAGGCTGCGGCGCTGCTGCCCTGAAGGCAGGGTGCCGGCAGTCCTGGATGCGGTGGAGTCGACACGCAGCATACGCATGGGGGAGGGTAGGTGCTACCCCCATGGTAAGTCAAGTCCACGGATTTCCGCATGCAGGGACCCGGAGTGTGATGAATATGTCACTGTTTGAGGGCGTTCAGGTCACTGCCCAGGGCTTCGCGTTCGTCGAAGACAAAACAGCTGCCGCGGTAATGGGCGCCGCCCGTTTCCTCGAAATATTTCAGGATGCCGCCTTCGAGCTGGTAGACGTGGTCCAGCCCGGCCTCCTGCATGAGCAGGGCGGCCTTTTCGCAGCGGATGCCGCCGGTGCAGAAGCTCACCACGGTTTTGTCCTGGAGTTCCGCCTGGTGGCCCTTCAGGGCAGCAGGGAAGTCCGAGAACTTTTGGATGCGCCAGTCGATGGCGCCTTCGAAGGTGCCGTGATCGACTTCGAAGGCATTGCGCGTGTCCAGCGTCACCACGGGCCGGCCCGCGTCGTCATGCCCCTGGTCCAGCCAGCGTTTGACGGTGGCGGCCGCCACGGCCGGCGCACGCCCCTGGGCCGGGCGAATGGTCGGGTGGTTCATGCGGATGATCTCGCGCTTGACCTTGATCAGCATCTTGCGAAAGGGCTGGCGTGCCGACCAGCTTTCCTTCGGCGTGAGGTCGGCCAGGCGTGGATCCTGACGCAGTTGCGCCATGAACGTGCGCACGGCCTCGCCCGGCCCCGCGAGGAAGAGGTTGATGCCTTCCTCGGCCAGCAGCACCGTGCCCTTGAGATCCAGGGCTTCGGCCTGTTCGTGCAGGCGGTCTCGCAGCGCATGGGCGTCGGGCAGGGGAACGAATTTGTAGGCGGAGATGTTGAGGATGTCGTTCACGCCTCGATTTTAAAAGACAGAGGGGTTTCCAGCGGTGGCTGGTCCGGTCCGGAAAACTACAATGGATCCCATGTTTGCCCATCTGCGCCTGCACACCGAGTTTTCCGTCGTCGACGGCACCGTCCGTATCGAGGACATCGTCAAGGCCGCGGCGGCGGACCGCCAGCCGGCGCTGGCCATCACCGATCTGAACAATCTGTTCGGGGCCATCAAGTTCTACAAGGAGGCGCGCGGCAAAGGTCTCAAGCCCCTGATCGGCGTGGAAGTCCTGCTCGAAGGCCTGGGGCGGGACCCCTCGGCCACGTCCCGCCTGCTGCTGCTGGTGCAGAACAAGCAGGGTTACCTCAACCTCTCCGAGATCCTGGCGCGCGCCTGGACCGGCAACGTGGTGAAGGCCCAGGCCGTGGTCAAGCTGGCCTGGCTGCAAGAATTGCACGAGGGGCTGATCGCCCTCTCCGGCGCGCAAAGTGGCGCCGTGGGCCAGGCCCTGGTGCAGGGTGACACCGCTCGCGCCCATGAGATGGCGCTGCAGTTGTCCACCATTTTTCCGCACCGCTATTACCTGGAACTGCAGCGCGCCGGCCGCCCGGACGACGAGGCCCATGTGACCGCCGCCGTTCAGCTGGCCGCGCGCATGAAGCTGCCGGTGGTGGCCACGCACCCGGTGCAGTTCGCCCTGCCCGACGACTACGAGGCCCACGAGGCGCGTGTCTGCATCTCCGAAGGCGAGATCCTGGGCAACCCGCGCCGGGTGCGCAAGTTCACGCGCGAGCAGTACTTCAAGAGTGCGGCGCAGATGGAGACCCTGTTTGCCGACCTGCCCAGCGCCGTGGCCAACACGCTGGAAATCGCGAAGCGTTGCAACCTGACGCTGGTGCTGGGCAAGCCGCAGCTGCCCAATTTCCCCATCCCCGGCGGCCTGAGCATCGAGGAGTATTTCCGCAAGGCTTCCTTCGAGGGTCTGGAGGAACGGCTGACCCACCTGTATCCGGACGCGACCAGACGCGAGTCAGAACGCCCGCGTTATGTGGAGCGCCTGGAGTTCGAGATCAACACGATTTTGAAGATGGGTTTCCCGGGCTACTTCCTGATCGTGGGCGACTTCATCCAGTGGGCCAAGGCCCATGGCTGCCCGGTCGGCCCGGGCCGCGGCTCGGGCGCCGGCTCGCTGGTGGCCTATGCGCTGAAGATCACGGACCTGGACCCGCTGGAATACAAGCTGCTGTTCGAGCGTTTCCTGAACCCGGAACGTGTCTCGATGCCGGACTTCGACATCGACTTCTGCCAGGCCAACCGCGACCGCGTGATCGACTACGTCAAGGACAAGTACGGCAAGGAGGCGGTGAGCCAGATCGCCACCTTCGGCACCATGGCCGCGCGCGCCGCCATCCGCGACGTGGGCCGCGTGCTGGACATGAGCTACACCTTCTGCGACGGCATCTCCAAGCTCATCCCCAACAAGCCGGGCCAGCACATCACGATTGCCGACGCCATCCAGGCCGAGCCCATCCTGGCCGAGCGCCTGGAGAAGGAAGACGAGGTCAAGACCCTGCTGGCGCTGGCGCAGAAGCTCGAGGGCATGACCCGCAACGTGGGCATGCACGCCGGGGGCGTGCTGATCGCACCGGGCAAGCTGACCGACTTCTGCCCGCTCTACCAGCAGCCCGGCAGCGACGCGGCCGTGAGCCAGTACGACAAGGACGACGTGGAGGCCGTGGGCCTGGTGAAGTTCGACTTCCTGGGCCTGGCCACGCTGACCATCCTGGAGATCGCGCGCGAGTTCATCATGGCGCGTCACCCGGGCCAGGAGAACTTCGCCTTCGAGAACATCCCGCTCAAGGACAAGGCCACCTACCAGCTGTTCCAGGAAGGCAAGACGGAAGCGGTGTTCCAGTTTGAAAGCCGCGGCATGCAGGGCATGCTGCGCGACGCCAAGCCCACGCGCCTCGAAGACCTGATCGCACTCAACGCCCTGTACCGCCCGGGCCCCATGGACCTGATCCCAAGTTTCGTTGCACGTAAACATGGGAGAGAAGAAGTCGAGTACCCGCACCCGGCGGTGGCCGAGATGCTGAGCGAGACCTACGGCATCATGGTCTACCAGGAACAGGTGATGCAGACCGCGCAGATCCTGGGCGGCTACTCGCTGGGTGGCGCCGACCTGCTGCGTCGCGCCATGGGCAAGAAGAAGGCCGAGGAGATGGCCGAGCACCGCGAGAAATTCCGCGTGGGCGCGCTCAAGACCCACAACATTCCCCAGGACAAGGCCGACGAGGTCTTCGACCTGATGGAGAAGTTCGCGGGTTACGGCTTCAACAAGTCGCATGCCGCCGCCTACTCCCTGCTGGCCTACCACACGGCCTGGCTCAAGGTGCACTACACGGCCGAGTTCTTCTGCGCGAACATGACCGTGGAAATGGACGACACCGACAAGCTCAAGGTGCTGTTCGAGGACGCCCTCAAGATGGGCATGACCTTCGAGGCGCCGGACGTCAACCGCGGCCACTACCGCTTCGAACCGATTTCCGACAAGGCCATCCGCTACGGTCTGGGCGCCGTCAAGGGCACGGGGCAACAGGCCATCGAAGCCATCGTCAAGGCCCGCCAGGAGGGCGGCCCCTTCACCAGCCTGTATGACTTCTGCGTGCGCGTGGACCGCACACGCCTGAACAAGCGCAGCATCGAGGCGCTGATCAAGGCCGGCGCTTTCGACTCCCTGCAGCTCAACCGTGCCTCCCTGGTCGCATCGATCGACCGCGCCTTCGACTTCGCCAACGCCACCGCAGCCAACGTCAACCAGGGCGGCCTCTTCGACCTGGGAGACGACAGCCACGGCGCCAGCACGCAGGAGCCGGATCTGGTGGACATGCTGCCCTGGGGCGTGAAGGAACGGCTCACGAACGAGAAGACCGCCGTGGGCTTCTACCTCTCGGGCCATCTGTTCGACGAGGTGTCCATGGAGGTGCGCCGCTTCGCCAAGCGCGAACTGGCCGACCTGATCGACACGCGCGAGCCGCAGCTGCTGGCCGGCATCGTCAGCGACTTCCGCGTCATCAACGGCCAGCGCGGCAAGCTCGCCCTCTTCAAGCTCGACGACAAGAGCGGCGTGCTCGACGCCCGCGTGGACGAGGCCCTGATGAACGCCAACCGCAACCTGCTCAAGGACGACGAGCTCATCGTCGTCATGGCCAAGGTCATGCCGGATCGCTTCTCGGGCGGCCTGCAGCTCAACATCAACCAGCTCTGGAGCCTGGAGGCCGCGCGCTGCCGTTTCGGCAAGTACCTGCGCGTGGCCGTCAACGGTCGTGCGCCCGACGTGCAGCGTCTGGTGGCAGAACATCCCCCGAAGCGCGAGATGACCGAGCAGGGCGAGCTGCTGCGCGGCCTGGGCGTGCGTCTGACCCTGCGCCGTCACGGCGCGGGCATTGCGGCGGCGGCCGAACTGCAGCTGGGCGAGGACGCGAAGTTCTATCCCAGCGATGCGGCGCTGGCGGGGTGGATGGCGCAGGCGGATCAGGGCAAGGCGGTCATCGTTTACGAGTGACGCGTCTGCTGATCCGCCTGGTCGGCACATCGCAGGCCGCTCAGTACCTCGTTCCTCGCTCGGTCCAGTATGTTGTGGCAAAGCCAGCCCCAATCAGCTGATCGGGAGTGGGGTACCACATCGAGTAGCTAGGTGTATCCAGCGCTTGTTGCACAAAAGGCTCGGCAATGCCTCGGGATCGGTAGTAGTCTGCTATCCAGTGATCTGCCGAGGACCAGGCCGTGCTGAAGGCTTTGCCGAAAATCCAGCTCCGGTGGAAGCCAACCTCGGTTGCGTCGCCCAGATAGCGTTCCTTACCGGCCGCCACGAGCAAGGTACAGGCGCTTTCACAATGCTCAAAGGTCACCGTGTCCATGCCAAACTCTTGGATCAGTCTGGCCATGGCGATGCCCTCAATGACGGAACCCCCAGGGCTCTCCACCTGCAGCAGCGTCAGTCTTGGCTTCTGCCGTAACGCCTGCTCAAGCGCCTTGTAGCTCCCAAAGTTCAATGCCCCCCGAAGGATGATGCGACGTGATACCGGGTCGTGCAAGACTTCGGCGGGCGGCGGCCGGATGGTGACCGTATGAACGAGACCCAGGAGCCATACAAAGGACGCCAGGACAACCACCACCGAAGTGATAACCATAGTTGAGCAGGCCACCACGAACGCTGAAAGGCTGACCAAGATTCCGCCACCCGATTGGTGCCAACGCAGAGCGCTTCTGCCGACCCCCACACACCACCACGCAAATCCTGCGGCCAATGCGAGGACGAGAAACAGAATCAGCCACTGCCGCAAGACATATTCACCCGAGTAGGTCGATATGTCTTTCGCTCTTGAAAGCAGATAAAAGACAACAAACACCCAGACCACCAATGCGAGTCCAGATCGGAAGAATGCCCGCGCCAAGGTGATCTGGCCGCGCCAGTGGCCGACAATTTCTGTTGCCAACAGACGCTTCCAGCTCAAGGCTGGAGCGGGTGGGCGAGGCTGATGATGTTTGGCCCGCGCCTTGGGCGAAGCAGGGATGACGGGAGGGACGATATGCCTAGCCTGGGCTTCGTCCTTGTCGGATTCCTTGAAGTCCTGACCAAACCGATCGTGAACTCCGGGCTTTTCTCCACGCTTGCGACGTCCTGGTTCGATGACATCCTTTGCCAGCCAGGCAAGGAGCCTGAGCGATTCCTGTCCACCCATGCGTTTGAGTTCGCGGGCCAGGGCGTTTTCGCTGATGTAGCGCTTGGGTCCGGTATCGAGCCGGCGTATTGACGAACCGTAGGCGTGTTCCAGGGCCTTGTCCGCACGCAGATTTGGCAGGATGTGACGAACCTCCGCCGTGATCAGCCAGTGGTAGTGATCCTCGGACTCAGCGACGTCAAGTTTCCAATGGCGGTATCGCGCCGGCCAGGTGCGAAAGTCTTGGCCCATGCGTACAAGCTCCCTGAATCTATTCTGTCTACTCCTATGAGAGATGTGGAGTACTGCTCCATCTCACCATCGGAGACGATTTCTACTTGGCGGAGTGCTCATAAAGTACCCGGGTACGCCAGTTGACCTTGACATCAATCTCCCACACCAAGCCCGCAGTCCGCACTGCGGCAATGAGTAGCAGGTGGATACGTTCCCGGTTCAAATTGGTGTCGACGTACCACCCGTCGGGTAAAGACGCGCTGTACCGCTGCGCCCATGACAGGGATTTACCTGGAAAAAGTGCCAGTGGGCTACGCGCGACATAAGGGCGTAATCTGCCGCGTCGCGCCATGGCCCTGGCCATTGCCTCTCGCTCTTGCGGGAAGTCTTCCCACAGCTGCCGGAGCATGGTGCGGTGGATGTCGATTTCGCTGTCGCAGGGGATAAATCGGCCGCGGTATTCGAAGCCTTGGTATGCGAACTTGATCGCGGGACGGGGCTTGAGCGTCGGACGCGTCAAGTCATCGAGGGTCCGCACGAGATCTGACTGCCGACTCTGAAGCAGCGATATCCGCTTCTGGCAGTCAAGCAGCGCCATTTCCGTCTGGGTGAGTTCAACGAGCAGCGCGTTGCCATTGACTGAGGTCGGAGGACTGTTAAGCATCATTATTTTCTCCATATGCGTTGGGTGCGATGTCCTACCGTGATCGTCTGGCCGTCGTCACTTACGACCTTATAGGCGTCCATCCACTCCGCCATCTTTGAAACCATACGACGTCCCAGGTCCCGCTCCATGCAACGGATACTCCTCTTGTCCAGATAGAGGATGACTGCGCCGTGGCCGTCATGTTCCTCGTGGCCGTATTGGTCCAGTAGTTGACTGACTATGGGCACGAAACCGCGTTGTTGGGCTCGCATTTCGGCATGGCGGGTGTTCATGAAGCCCCCAGATCGAGTAAGAGCAAGTCTTCAAGCTTCGTGTGTTCCTTTTGAGCCGGGTGCTCGGGGATGAGGTAGTCTGGGAAATAGCAGTTGAACGGGGTGAGGTCAAATTTCTCGTTCTCTTTTGTCAGGATGGTCGTGTAGACGCGCTCTGGCAACTCTATCTGACCACCGAGAGTATGTTGTACCCGTATAGTCTTTCCGGAGTCAGGGCAGATGAAGTCATGCAGGCTGGACTCCTCCGCATAGATGTCAAACGCCGCTCTCATGGCCCAAAGCGGGTCAATGACGGGATCGAGGGGGTAGAAGCCATTTTGGAAAAACGGCCCCTCGTGCTTCCATTCACTCCACACGTGCGCGCGCCAATCGCCATCGACAGAGGGAAAGAAGCATCTGTCGATCACTTTGGGTGACGCGCCAAGCATCAGGAACAGACGATTGAAGAACGCGTCTCGAACGATCCGCTTGCGTTGGCAGATGTCGTTTAGCCGTTTGGTCAATGTGAGCGGTAATGCCAAGCTTACGGGATCGCGGTCCTTGAGAGCATCCAAGCGGCCCTGAATGTAGTTATAGCTAGCTTGAGAGTTTGCGAGCGCGACTTCTTGATCCAGGTGGTCGAGCTCGTTTTCAAGGACTCGCTCGAGGTAGGCGTCACGGCGCAGACATGCTGCCTCGGTCTTCTTCTTCAGTGCGCTAAAGATCGGTCTCCAGATCTTGACAGTGATTTTGTGAACAGTCTTGGTATCGGGCTTTGCCATCGTGGCCTCCGCAAGGAAAGATCAGATGAGCGAATTATAACAACACAAATCTGAATTGCAAGTCCATTTAGATAAAGAAAAAAGAGTGAAATAAGATATTGATTTTAAACAATAAAATTCATTAATAATTTTTTTAGGTTATTCTGGGATTGACGCTGGATCACGGCTGTAATTCACACTTTCGGCTGCCATTGCCGGCTGGACCGTGACCCCGGCTCGGGGATTTCTCGCTTACTGGTCGAACAGGTTGGCAGCCTGGCAAATAAGGTCGAACGGGAAATGATGGTGCTGGCGGCGTTGGCCGAGCTGTTGCAGGTGATCGTTAAGTTTGCCCCCGAACATCGCTGCGTGACGATAGCCGCAGCCAACAGATTGACCGGGGCGAGCCGCAATACGCTGAAGCAGCATTTCAGAAATATCACGGAGCGGGGCATCTGCGGGCGCTCGACCGGGATCGGAGTGTCTACAGCGAATTGAGGTAGAGAAGCCGGTCGGTCGTCGGGTTGAGATGAAAAGAATCAAGTGCTATCAGACAGACCCGAATCTTTTTATAAAAAGCACAACTCCTTTGATATTCGATGCATGCAGACTGTCAATAATTACCACTAGTAGACTGTAACGTTTAAGACGGAAGTATCATTGCGGCGATCTCATTGGAGGTTGCGATGAAACTCACCAAGAGCGAACGCATGGAACTTCAGCAGCAAGTTGCCACGAGGATTGGTCGGGCCG